>DASYCF010001189.1:0-5377 GCA_036500365.1 Byssovorax sp. | reverse complement strand
TCGTCGTCGACGCGGATCTCGACGCCGCCCTCGTCCGTCTTCGCGAGCGCGATCGTCAGCTCGCCGCCGCCCTGCATCGCCTCGTGCGCGTTGCGGATCAGGTTCAAGAGGGCCTGGCGGAGCTGCGACTCGTCGAGCTCGATCTCGGGAAGGTCGGGCGACGCGGTCAGGGTGGCGCGCACGCCGCCGCGCTCGAGCTCCGGCCGGACGAAGGCGAGCAGCTCCCGCACGAGATCGTCGACGCGCTCGCGCTCGAGGTGCGGCTGCGGCCTCCGCGCGACGGACAGGTACTGCTCGGCGATGCGCGACAGGCGCTCGACCTCGGCCTTGATCGCGGCGACGAGCTGCTGCGACTCGTCGTTCGACTTCGCCTCGGCGAGCTCTTCTTCGAGGAGCTCCACGTTGAGGCCGATCGACGAGAGCGGGTTTCGGATCTCGTGCGTGACGTGCGCGGCCATCTTGCCGATCGTCGCGAGGCGCTCGGCCTGCACGAGCTCGGCGCGCGCGCGCTGGATGGCGGCGACCATGCCCTCGAACGTCGTCGCGAGCTCGCCGATCTCGTCGTCCGTCGCGATCACCTCGTGCGGCGTGAGGTCGCCGCGCGCGACCGCGTTGGCGCGATCGGTGACGACCGTGAGCGGGGCGAGCACGCGGCGCGCGTAGAGCCACGTGACGAGCACGACGACGAGCGTCAGCACCGCGAGCCCGCCGAAGAGCTGCATCGACTGCGCCTCGCGGCGCTTCGCCGCGGCGGTGAGCGCCTCCATGCGCTCCTCGACGCGCACCTTCAGGCTGCGGAAGCGGCGCGCCGCCTCGGTGCCGTGATCGATGAGGTCCTTCTGCGCGCGGTCTGCCGCCGTGCGGTTGCCGTCGCGGAGAGCCTGATCGAGCTGCGCGAAGCGCTCGGTGTCGCCGGCGAGGAGGTGCTCGATCGCGGTCGACTCCGCGGCGACCTCGCGGCGGAAGCGCTGCACGCCCGCGTCGTCCCCGTCGTCGCCGTGCGCGGCCTCGACGATCTGTTGGAACGTGAGGTGCCGGGTGCGGAGCGCCGTCTGCATCCAGTCGCGCACGTCGCCGGGGTTCTTCTCGGTGATGTGGTTGAGCTGGGTGTTGAAGACGTTCTGCTCCGCGAGCGCCTCGCCGATGCGGAGCGACATGGGCACGTAGCCGCCGCGGAGGAGCTCGGCGTCGCGCGCGCCCGCGCGCAGCGCGCCGACGGTCCACGTGAAGGTGGCCGCGATGACGAGCAACACCAGCAGCGAGCTCCCGAGCAGCCTGCGCGCGACCGTGCGCCGACGCCCGGGGCTGCGCCGCGCGGCGGGCCGGTCCGAGGGAGCACGCGGAGCAGGTCCGGCAGGCGCCGCCGAGGAGGTCATCGCCGAACGCTCTACGGTAGGAGCGCCGTCGCGGCCAGGCGCGCCTCGGCTCGGCGCCGGTCGCCGTTCGTCGCCGCGGCCGCGCGCACCTCTTCGCAGCGCGCCCGAGTGCGACTACAGGCGTGGCGATGCTGAAGACGATGAACGGGGCCGCGGCGATCCTGGGTGTCCTCCTCGCGACTGGCTGTCTGTTCGGCCAGGGCGCGACCCCGCAGACGGTCGCCTCGACGCGGGCGTCGAAGGAGTTCCCCTGCCCGGCCGAGCAGCTGAAGGTCGAGGAGCTCTCGAGCACGTCGTTCCGAATCACCGGGTGCGGGACGACGGCGACCTACACGTGCATGGGCGGCAACGTCGGCAACCCATACGACGCGATGTGCCAGCGCGAGGCCGCCGCGCCCGCCGCGCCCGCCGCCCCGCCGCCCGCGCACTGAAGGGCCGACAGCAACTGCGACCCGCGCCAGCGGAGTCGCAGCAATGGACGACCCACGAGCCCGTGAAGCCGTCGCTTCATCCCTCGATGGTAGGGGTGACGGACAAAATGGACAGCGGCCGTCTTCACGCTCGTCGTCGCGGGCTTGGCGCCTGCGGTCGGCGGCTCGGCGCGGGTCAGCTCGGCGCGCGGAACAGCGCGAGGAGCGCCGCGTACATCGCGAGATCGGGCGCGCCCGCGCCCCGCGGCACGAGCTCGAACGCGGAGTGCATCCCGGCGAAGGGTAGGTCGCCGAAGCGCTGGCGCACGATGCGCGACTCGACGTCGCGCGCGCCGTACAGACCCTGGCCGCGGCCTGCGCACGTGAGCAAGAGCGCGAAGCGCGGCGCGGAGCCGGTCGCGTCGGCGGCGAGCTTCCGGCCGCTGGCCTCGAGTCCGGCGCGCGCCGTGGCCGCGTCGCGCACGGCGAAGCCGAGCTTCATCCCGACCTTCGCCTCGGGGACCATCACCGCGCGGCGCGTCGGGTCGATGCCGCGGAGCGGTCGGACGACGAAGCTGGCCTCGGGCTCCGCGTCGTCGGCCTCGGCGAGCGCGGCGAACACGACGGGGTGCGGCGCGGCGACGCCGCCCTTCGACGTCGTCGTCGTCGCGGACGCGCTCAGACGATCGAGCGCGGGGACGCCGCCGACGCGCGTCACGAGCCCGTCGATCACCTCGTCGATCGGCTCGAGCGCCGAGAGGAGCCGGCACGCGGACGTCGCGCGGACGAGCGGCGCGAGGCTTCGCAGACCGAGGCCGGCGCACAGCGCGCCGCGCACGCGCTGGCCGTACTCGTCGCACGCGATCGCGGGCGCGCCCACCGTCCCGGCGCCCAGCAGCGTGACCTTCGGCGCGCGCTCGCGCGCCGCCCCGAGGGTCGCCGCGGCGAGCGGGCTCGCGCCGAACAGCACCGCCGTCCCGGGCTTGCCGTCGAACGCGGCCGCGACGGCCGCCGCCGCGTCGTCGCCCTCGTCGAACGCGAGCGCCTTCGCGGCGCCGTCGGACCACACGAGGCCCGCGATCGCCGCGGCCGCCTCGACCTCGCCGCGCTCCGTGATCACGCCGGCCGACGGGACGACGCAGAACGGCGCGCCGCGGAGGCTCTTCGCGGCGACCTCGGCGATGCGCGGCGCCGCCTGCGCGGCCGCGCCCGACGCGAACAAGAGCGCGCCAGCGGGCTTGCCGACGCTCGCCCTCGCCGCCGCGAGCGCGCGCTCGAAGCCCTCCGCGTCCGCGAGGAAGCTCTTTGCCGCCACGCGCCCGATTGTAGCGAAGACCGCGCTCGCGCGCGTCGTGCCGCGGCGCGTCGTCGGTTCTGCCGTGGAAAAGCCCTGCGGCGCCGCGGTATGGTCGCCGCCCGCTTCCGCCCCGCGGCCAAAGGAGATCAGCGTGCTCATTGGAGTCCCGAAGGAGATCAAGACGCGCGAGTACCGCGTGGGGATGACGCCCGCAGGCGTCCGCGCCCTCGTCGCGCACGGTCACCGCGTCCTCGTCGAGGGCGGCGCTGGCGACGGCAGCGCCATCGGCGACGACGCGTACGTGCGCGCGGGCGCGTCCATCGTGAAGACGGCCGCCGAGACCTGGGCCGCCGACATGGTGGTCAAGGTGAAGGAGCCGCTGCCCGCCGAGTTCGGGTTCTTCCGCGAGGGGCTCGTCCTCTATACGTACCTGCACCTCGCCGCCGAGCCCGAGCTCACGAAGGAGCTCGCGAAGAAGAAGGTGCACGGCGTCGCCTACGAGACCATCCAGGCGCCCGACGGCTCGCTGCCGCTGCTGCGCCCGATGAGCGAGGTCGCCGGGCGCATGGCCGTGCAGGTCGGCGCGAGCTGCCTCGAGAAGGAGCGCGGCGGCAAGGGCGTGCTCCTCGGCGGCGTGCCCGGCACGCGCCGCGGCCGCGTCGTCATCCTCGGCGGCGGCGTCGTCGGCCGAAACGCCGCCACGATCGCCGTCGGCATGGGCGCGCAGGTCACCGTGCTCGACGTCCGCGCCGAGACGATGAGCTACCTCGAGGACGTCTTCGGCGGCGCGATCGAGACGCTGTACTCGAACGCGGAGAACATCGAGTCGGCGTGCATGCGCGCGGACCTCGTCGTCGGCGCCGTGCTCGTGCCCGGCGCGAAGGCCCCGCAGCTCGTGACCGAGGATCTCATCGGCCGCATGGAGAAGGGCAGCGTCGTCGTCGACGTCGCCGTCGATCAGGGCGGCTGCATCGCGACGTGCCGCCCGACGACGCACGATCACCCGACGTACGAGGTGCACGGGGTCGTCCACTACTGCGTCGCCAACATGCCGGGCGCCGTCTCGCACACGAGCACGTGGGCGCTCACGAACACGACGATCGGCTTCGCGGTCTCGATCGCGAACAAGGGCCTCGTCGCCGCGGCGAAGGGTGATCGCGCGCTGCTGCTCGGCATCAACACGTACGGCGGCCACGTGACGTACGGGCCCGTCGCGGCGGCGCACAAGGTCGACTACGTGCCCGTCGAGAAGGCGCTGGAGGCTTGACGTGGTGATCCCGGCGGACCGGCCGAGCCGCCCGCGCGGCAGCCGCAAGAAGATCGCGCTCATCGGCGGCGACGGCATCGGCCCGTCGGTCACGCACGAGGCGAAGCTCCTGCTCGAGATCTACCGCGACAAGGGCGGGCTCCCGCTCGACCTGTGGGAGCTCGACCTCGGCGCCGACCGCTACCTCCGCGACGGGACGACGTTCCCGAAGGAGATCCAGATCGCCGTGCAGCGCGAGTGCAGCGCCGCGCTCCTCGGCGCGCTCGGCGATCCGCGCGTACCGAACCTCGAGCACGCGCGCGACATCCTCTTCGGCATGCGCTTCGGCTTCGACCTCTACGCGAACGTGCGGCCCGTGCGCGCGCTCGCCGACCGGCTCGTGCCGCTCAAGAACTACCGCGCGAAGGACGTCGACATCGTCGTGTTCCGCGAGAACACGGAGGGCATCTACGTCGGCATGGGCGGCCAGTTCAAGCGCGGCACGCCCGACGAGGTGGCCATCAACGAGGACGTCAACACGCGCAAGGGCGTCGAGCGCATCATCCGCGCGGCGTTCGAGCACGCGAAGGTGAGCGGCAAGAAGAAGGTCTGCATGGCCGACAAGTCGAACGCCATGCGCCACGCGCACGAGCTCTGGTACCGCGTCTTCTTCGAGGTCGCGACCGAGTACGGGCCGACGATCGAGGCGCGGCACCTGTACGTCGACGCGCTGTGCCTGCTCATCATCCAGGACCCGAGCCAGTTCGAGGTCATCGTCACGAACAACCTCTTCGGCGACATCATCACCGACCTCGGCGCCGCGCTCCAGGGCGGCCTCGGCATGGCGGCGAGCGCGAACATCCACCACGCCGACTCGAGCCGCGTCGCGATGTTCGAGCCGGTCCACGGCTCGGCGCCGGCGCTGGTCGGCAAGGACCTCGCGAACCCGATCGCGAGCTTCCTTTCGGTCGGGATGATGCTCGCGTACCTCGGCTGGCCGGAAGAAGAGGAGCGGATCGAGGCGGCGTGCGCCGAGGCCGTCGCCAAC
>DASYCF010001188.1:0-1869 GCA_036500365.1 Byssovorax sp. | reverse complement strand
CGGGCATCGCGGTCAGGATCGAGGGCACGAGGTTGTGCATGAGCTCGTGCACGATCGTGATCTCGGGCAGCTCCTCCCACATTCGCCGGCCCGCGATCGCCTCCCAGAGCATCACGCCGACGGCGAACACGTCGGTGCGCGCGTCGAGGCGCTCGCCGCGCACCTGCTCTGGCGACATGTAAGCGACCTTGCCCTTCACGACGCCGGTGCGCGTGTGCGAGCTCGAGTCGAGCGCCTTCGCGATGCCGAAATCGACCACCTTGATGCCGCCGTCGTACGTGATGAACACGTTCTGCGGCGTCGCGTCGCGGTGGACGACGCCGAGCGGCGTCCCGTCGAAGTCGCGGAGCTGGTGCGCGTGGTGCAGCCCCGCCAGCACCTCGATGAAGATGCGCAGCTTGAGCGCCGTCGGGATGCGGGCGCCGCAGCGTGAGAGCACGCGGTTCAGCGGCTGGCCGTCGAGGTACTCCATCGCGATGAAGTACCGGTCGCCCTCTTGCCCGATCTCGTACGTCTGCACGACGTTCGGGTGGTTGAGGCGCGCGGCGAGGCGCGCTTCGTCGAGGAACATCGCGAGGATGTCGGCCTCGCCGAGGAGGTCCTTGCGGGCCTTCTTGATGACGACGAGCTTGTTGAAGCCGACGGGGCCCTGCGCGACCGCGAGGAACACGTCGGCCATCCCGCCGTGGCCGATCTCGGCGATCAGCCTGTAGCGGCGGAGGCCGTTCGGATCTTCCTGGCCCTGCATCATCGACATCGGCGTGGGCGCGAGCGGAGCTGCGCCCGACCCCGAAGGGTATGCCAAATCGTTTTCGCGGGCTACGGCGCGTGCTCCCAGCGGGCGGCGAGCTCGGGCATCACGGTCGCCGCCATCTGGAGCAGGTGCGCCATGTGGTCCTCCGGCATCCCGCCCCGGTAACCGCGCACGTGCAGGCCGCCGACGCGCGCCTCGGTCGTCGGCTCGAGGCTCTTCTCGAGGCGCTTCGCGACGGCGCCCTTCGCGGCGGCGATCTCGACGTGCTCGGGCGCCTCGCTCGCGTCGGCCTGCACGCGGTGGGCGCCGACCTCGTCGAGCAGCACGTCGGCCGTCTCGGTCGTGCTCGCGTAGCCCTCGGGGACGACGGCCGAGTGCGTGATCGAGAAGAGGATCTCGCCGCGCGCCGCCGATTTGGCCGCCTCGATGAACGGCGCGAGGTTCAGGCGCTTGGGCTCGTGCGGGCCCTCTTCGTTGTATCCGACGTGGATGCCGTCCATGCAGAGCAGCGCGTCGAGGCCGTCACGAGCGTCCTTTTGCCGCAGGATGCCGCTCACGGCGCCGTAGCCCGCGCTCCACGTGCCGATGGCGATGCGACGCACGTGCGGCGCGGCGAGACCGCGCTCGGCGGCGCCGCGCGCGATCCCCTCGAGCAGCGCCTTGTACGAGCCCGGCATCGCGTACGCGTCCTCGTACGGCGCGGAGCCGACGCCGAGGTTCACGATGGCGACGAGCGCGTTCAGGTGCACGTGCTCCGCGCTCTCGAGCACGACGCGCGTGTTGCCGTGGAAGTGGATGTACAGGTCGTACGCGCCGTCCGAGGAGGCGAAATCGCGCGTCGCGTAGAGCACGCCGCCGCGGATCGAGGCGTAGCGCCCGTCGCGGTTCAGGTGCGCGTCGGCGCGATCGGCGCCGCTCGGGCCCGTCTCGGCGGCGGCGACGAGCGGCACCTCGGCGGCCCGCGTGGCCTCCGCGGCGGCCTCGGCGCGCGCGGTGAGCGCGTGGGTGGCCTCTTCGGCGTGCGCGGCGGCGACGGCGAGGCGCGAGAACACGCTGGCCGGCCGCGCGCTGTCCGCCGGGCGAGCCGCCCACGCCGCGATCGGCAGCGCGACCCG
>DASYCF010001187.1:0-7675 GCA_036500365.1 Byssovorax sp. | reverse complement strand
GGTCGCGAGCACGCCCCACGCGAACTGATCGGTGCGGCCGTCGATCGCGTCGCCCTTGATCTGCTCGGGCGCCATGTACGCGGGCGTCCCGACGTGGACGCCGGCCTGCGTCAGCGTGGCGATCGTGCCCTCCTCCGTCGGCGCGCTCGGGTCGACGCCGCGCTTCGCGCGCCGGGCGATGCCGAAGTCGAGCACCTTCACCACGCCGTCGGGGCGCACCATCACGTTCTCGGGCTTCACGTCGCGGTGGACGATGCCGGCGCGGTGGGCGGCGGCGAGCGCGCGCGCGACGTCGACGAGCCACCGCACGCGGTCGCCGACGGCGGGAGGTGGGATCTCCGCGAGCGCCGCGCGCAGCGTGCGACCGGGCACGAGCTCCATCGCGATGAAGGCCGTACCGTCGAGCTCGCCGACGTCGAAGATCGACACGGCGTTCGGGTGATCGAGCTTCGCGGCCGCGCGCGCCTCGCGCACGAGCCGCGCGGTCGAGTCGCGGCGCGCGCCCTCGTCCTCGCCCTTCTCGAGGCGCACGACCTTCAGCGCGACGTGGCGCTCGAGCCGCTCGTCGTGCGCGCGGTAGACCGAGCCCATGCCGCCCTCGCCGAGGATGGCCTCGACCGTGTAGCGCTCTACGGTGTCGCCGGGCTTGAGCATGCGGGGTGCGCGGCGCACCGCTCGGCACACGCGCGGGCGCATGCTAGCGCCGACGCGAGCGCACCGGAAGCACGCGCCTCTCGGCGCCCTTCTGTAACGTGGGCGCCGTGGACGACCTCACGCTCGTGATCTTCGGCGCCTCGGGTGATCTGACGCGGCGGCTCCTCATGCCGTCGATTTACCAGCTGGAGGTCGCGAAGAAGCTCCCGCCGATGAAGATCGTCGGCTTCGCGCTCGAGGACTGGGACGACGCGCGCTTCAAGCAGCACATCCACGACGCGCTGAAGGAGTTCGCGCGCGGCTTCGACGAGGCGACGTTCGCGAAGTTCGCCGAGCGGCTCGCGTACCGCTCGGGCGACCTCGTGCCCGAGGCGGTGAAGGCGCTCGTCCCGCTCGTGCCCGGCCGCGGCATCTTCTACTTCGCGCTGCCGCCGTCGATCTTCGGCAAGGCGGCGCAGTCGCTCGGCGCCGTCGGCCTCGCCGACGAGGCGAAGGGCTCGAAGCAGGTCATCGTCGAGAAGCCGCTCGGCTTCGATCGCAAGAGCTCGAGCGACCTCAACGCCGAGCTCTGCAAGTGCTTCCAGGAGCACCAGATCCTCCGCATCGACCACTTCCTCGGGAAGGAGACGGTGCAGAACCTGATGGTGTTCCGGTTCGCGAACCGCTTCGTCGAGCCGATCTGGAACTCGAGCCACGTCGACTGCGTGCAGATCACCGTGGCGGAGACCCTCGGGCTCGAGGGCCGCTATCGCTACTACGACCACGCGGGCGCGCTCCGCGACATGGTGCAAAACCACCTCATGCAGCTCCTCGCCGTGACCGCGATCGAGCCGCCCGCGGTGTGGGAGTCCGAGATCCTGCGCGACCACAAGGGCGAGGTGCTCCAGGCGATCCACCCCATCTGCGCGGAGGACGTCGACAAGGTGGCGGTGCGCGGGCGCTACACGCGCGGCCGGGTCGAGGGCAAGGAGGTGCCCGGCTACCTCGAGGAGCCCGACATCCCCGCCGGGAGCCGCACGGAGACGTTCGCCGCGTTGAAGCTCCACGTCGACACCTGGCGCTGGAAGGGCGTGCCGTTTTACCTCCGCACGGGCAAGCGCCTCGCGCACACGACGACCGAGATCGCCATCAAGCTGAAGGAGCCGCCGACGCGCCTCTTCCACCGCGCGAACAAGATGGATCTCTTCTCGAACTGGCTCCTCTTCCAGGTGAAGCCCGAGGAGTCGATCGATCTCTACGCGCAGTCGAAGCGCCCGGGCCTCGAGCTCAACGACCGCACCGTGCGCCTGCACGCGCCGTATCACCGCCAGGGCGAGCCCGAGTTCTCGGCGTACGAGCAGCTCATCCTCGACGCGATCCAGGGCGACCGGACGCACTTCCTCCGCTTCGACGAGGTCGACCTCGCGTGGAAGGTCGTGCAGCCGATCCTCGACGCGTGGGCGACCGGCACGCCCGACGACTACGCCGCGGGCAGCGACGGCCCGGCGACGCAATCGCGCATCATCGAGCCGGGCCACGACTTCCGCCCGCTCGTCGACATCTGCCAGCCGAAGAGCGTCCCCGGCGAGCTGTGATCGCGAACCGCGAAGAGGAGGCCGCGAGCGCGAACCGTCACACGAGGCGCGTCTTGAGGTAGGCGGCGAACGCCTCGCCGAGCAGAGCGCCGTCGTGGCGCAGGCGGTCGTCGGTGCCCTTCAAGATCTGCGTCGCCTGCGTGGTGCTCTCGAGCTCGATCTCGTCGGCGGCGCCGGACGGCGCGACGAGTCGGACGCGCAGGAGGACGACGCTCGGCAGCGTGTCGAACGGCGAGCGGAACGAGCCGGGCTCGAGCGTCGGCACGCGCGGGACGATCTCGAAGGCGACCTGATCGCGCGCGCGCGCCCGCTCGATCGTGACGGCGTACTCGGCCGCGGCGGCGACGAGCGCGTCGGCGAACGCGCGCGAGAGCTCCGATTTTGCGATGGCGAAGCGCTTCTTCTCGTCGTCGTTCTGCTCGGCGAGCCACGCCGCCTCGGTGAGGCCGGAGACGCGCACGCCCGCGAACTCGACCGGCATGACGCGCAGGCGCCGCGTGCCGGCGAACGGCGCTCCGGCGGCGCGCGCGATCGGGCGCCACGGCGCGGCGCACCCCGCGGCGAGCGCGGCGAGCGCGCCGAGCGCGACGCGGCGGCTCACGCGCGCGGTCACGCCTCGACCTCGCGCGCGGGCTCTGGCGCGGGCAGCGCGCGCGCCGACGCCTTGAGCGCGCCGCGGAAGAGCGCGACGCCGATGCACAGCTCGATCAACGTGATCGCGACGCCGAAGCTCGCCGTCGCCGCCGCGACCGCCGCGAGCCGCGCCGCGCGCGTGTCGCCGGCCGCGAACCCCTCGAAGAAATGCGCGGCGAGCACGTCGCGCGTGCCGAAGCCCTGCGGCGTGATCGGCAGCGTGACGACGACCATCATGACGGGCACGGTCGCGAGCGCCTCGAGGAACGGGACGCGCACGCCGAAGAACGAGAACGGGAGCCACGTGCCGAGGAACAGCGCGGCGACGTGGGGCAGCCGCGCGGCGAGCGCGACGAGGTGACCGCCGACGCCCGCCTCGAACAGCGGCGCGAGGACGGTGACGCGCGCGAGCCGCGCGGGCCGCCACGCGACGAGCGCGAGGTAGCCGAGCCCGACGACGACGACCGCGATCGGGAGCACGAGCGCGTCGCCCCGGACGAGCAGGGCCGCGACGCCGAGGCCGAGGATGGCGCCCATCCACGACGCGTACACCACGAGCGTGGCGCCGGCGACGCGCGCGATCGGTACGCCGTGGCGCCGCGCGACCGCGACCGTGACGAACGCCTGCCCGACGTGGTGGTTGAGGAGCGACGGCAGATACGAGGCGCCGCGCAGCGCCCAGAGCTCGCGGAACGTGACGCCAGGCGCGGTGCGCCGGTACACGATCGCCGTCGCGAACGCGTCGGCCGTGAGCAGCGACAGCACGAACAGCGCCGCGAACGCGACGAAGCGCGGCGCGTCGACGGCGGCGAGCGCGCGCACGAACGCGGTGAAGTCGAGGCGCGCGACGACGAACGCGACGAGCGCGGCCGCGAGCACGAACGGGACGGCGCGGCGCCACGCGCGCGTCGGCTCTTGCGTCGTCGGCCCGTCCGGCACGCGGCGGATTGTGGTCGGCCGTGGCGTCGCCGTCCATCGCGGCGGACGGAGGCGACGCTTCAGCGGGCGATCGAGCGCAGGAGCTCGGCGCGGAGGTCGGCCCGCTCGGCGAAGACGCCCGCGAACGCCTGCGTGACGACGCGCTCGTCGCCGCGGCGGTCCTCGCCGAGCAAGAGGCAGAGCTGCTCGGCCTCGACCACGCAGGCCGCGCCGCGCGCCTTGCCGTGCTCGAGGAGGGCGTCGGCCACGTCGCGCGTCATCCACTCCTGGTACGTGAAGCGGTGCGCGATCGCGTCGACGAGGCGCGCGACGCGGCCGAAGCCGTGGAGGCGTCCGCCTGGCAGGTACGCGACGTGGGCGACGCCGCGAAACGGCACGAGGTGGTGCGGGCACACGCCGTGAACGGCGATGCCGCGGATGACCACGAGATCCTCGCTCGCGTCGGGGAAGCCGTCGCCGAGCGCGGCGGCCGGATCCCTCGCGTAGCCGCCGAGGAGGCGATGCTCCCAGAGCGCGCGCACGCGCTGCGGCGTCGCCCCGGTGTGCATGCCGCTCGGATCGACGCCGCACGCGCGGAGCATGTCACCGACGGCGCGCTCGAACGCCTCGCCGTCGAACGGCGCGCGCTGGGCGATGCCGATCGACGCGCGCGGACGAACCGCAGGCGGGGCGTGCGCTGCGTCGACCTCGCCGCGCGAGCCCGGCGTCGGCGTGCCGGGCGCGCTCACGGCCGCCCCGCGCGCGCGAGCAGGTCGGGCAGGAGCGCCTCGACCGTGTCGACGATCGCCTGCGTGCGCGCGTCGATCTCGACGTTCACGCGATCGCCCACGCCCTTGTCGCCGAACGTCGTCGCCCGGAGCGTCTCGGGGATGAGCCACACGTCGAACGTGGCGGCGTCCCGGCGCGCGTCGACGACGGTGAGGCTCACGCCGTCGAGCGCGACGAAGCCCTTCGAGAACACGTAGCGCGCGAGCGGCGGCGGGAGTCGAAACGTGACGACCCGATTGTTCTCGGGGGTGGCGACGCTCACGATCTCCGCCGTGCCCGAGACGTGACCCGAGACGACGTGACCGCCGATCTCGTCGCCGAGGGTGGCCGAGCGCTCGACGTTCACGGCGCGGCCTTGCGTGAGCTCGCCGAGCGTCGTCGCGCGCAGCGTCTCGGCCATCGCGTCGAAGCGCATCACGTGGCCGTCGACCTCGGTCACGGTGAGGCACACGCCGTCGACCGCGACGCTGGCGCCGCGGAGGAGCCGCGCGCAGAAGCCCGGCGGCGCCTCGATCGCGAGACGGGCGACGCCCGGGAGGCGGGTCACCTCCGTCGCGCGCGCCTTCGCCTGGACGATGCCGGTGAACATGACGACGAGGGTCTATCGCTTCTTCTTGCGCGGCGCGACGGCGGCGAGGGCGGCCACCTGGGCGAGCGCGGCGCGGACGGCGGCGCGCGCATACGGGTCCTTGCGGGCCTCCGCTTGCTCGGCGGTCGCGCCCGGCCCGATGAGGCCGAGGCCCACCGGCTTTCCGTAGGTGAGGCTCGCGTTCGTGAGCGCCGCGTGGACGACCTGGCCCATGACCTCGCCGTGCTGCGTGTCGCCACGCTCGATGTAGCCGAGCACGACGACCACCTCGACGTCGCGCCGCGCGAGCAGGCGATCGACGATCAGCGGCGTCTCGTAGCAACCGGGGACGCGCGCCTCGACGACGATCGCGACGTTCGCGGCGGCCGCCTCGTCGCGCGCGGCGGCGACCATGGAGTCGACGACGCCGCGGTTGAACTCGGCGGCGACGAGCGCGATTCCCTTTTTGCTCATGAGGCCGCGCATGCTGGCGCACACGACGGCCCGGCACGAGCGCAATCGTCGCGCGGCTCCGCGCTGCGCGCCGCTGGCGTCAGTCGATGAGGATCATGTCCACGCGGCGGTCTTGCGCCCACGTGTCCTCGTCGGTGCCGGCCGCGTCCATCTCGCCGCGCGACGACGACGTCACCTTGCCGGCCGAGACGCCGTGCGACTCCATGTAGCTCTGAACGGCGCCGGCGCGGCGCTGCCCGAGCGCGAAGTTGTACTCGACCTCGCCGCGCGGATCGGTGTGGCCGACGAGGCGGACGCTCCGGCCGGCGAGCGGCCCGCTCGAGAAGCACGCCGCGATCTTGTCGAGGCCCGGATCCGCCTGCGTCCGGATCTTCGACGAGTCGAAGTCGAAGTGCGGCGTCGGCAGGTTGCAAGCCTTGAGGATGCGGTCGTCGACGGAGAGCGCGCCGCGGTTCTCGAGGGTCGCCGTCGCGTTGCCCTGCTGCAGGGTGCGGGCGACGGCCGGCGGCGGCGTGAGCACGGGGGTCTCGGCCTCCTTCGAAGTGCAGCCGGAGGCGGCGAGGCCCGCGAGGACGACGATGACGGACGATGCGAGGGTGTGCGTGTTCATGGTGGCTGTCTTTCCCGAGAAGCGCGGAAAACCGCGTGGAGCCCGTGGCGCGACAACGCCACGACGACACCGGGCTTACGGCTTTGCGCTCGTGCGCGCGGACGCGCGTCTCGGCCGCCATCGAATCAACCCGCGTGCCGCGCAGATCGACCGGGAATCCGCCGATCCTCGGTCCGCGCGCGCCCGAGGTGGCGCGCGGAACGCCCCAGCGTGGCGTTCTTGCCTCCGTGTCCGCGGGCGCCGATTGACCGCCGTCGCGGGCGTGCGGTACGGCTCGTGGGTGACTCAGAGCGCGCCCGCGAACGCCGAGCTCGAGCGGCTGCGCGTCGAGCGCGACCTGCTCCTTCGCCTCGTCGCCCTCGGCACGGTCGACGACCTGCGGCCGTTCCTCGAGGGCGCGCTCGCGCTGATCGTCGAGGCGACCGAGGCGTCGAAGGGCTACCTCGAGCTCGCCGCGCCCGGCGCCGGCGCGCCGTTCTGGATCGCGCATGGGTTCTCGGACGCCGAGATCGACGGCGTCCGCCGCGCGCTGTCGACAGGCATCGTCGCCCAGGCGATCGCGACGGGGCGCACGATCAGCACGGCGAACGCGTCGATCGATCCGCGCTTCTCCGCGAACGAGAGCGTGCAGGCGGGGAAGATCCAGGCCGTGCTGTGCGCCCCGGTCGCGCTGCCTGCGGCCGCTCAGGCGAGCAAGCCGAGCCCCGCGTTCGGCGTCGTGTACGTCGAGGGTCGCACGGCGCCGGGGCCGTTCCCCGAGGCGTCGCGCAAGCTCGCCGAGCTCTTCGCGCAGTGCCTCGCGCCGCTCGCCGACCGCGTGCTCGCGCGCGAGGCGGGCGGCGGCACCGACTACACGGCGGAGCTCCGCGGGAAGCTCTCCGTCGCGTCGATCGCCGGATCGAGCCGCGCGCTCGCCGACGTGTTCCGCCAGATCGCGGTCGCGGCGCCCGTGCCGATCGCCGTGCTCATCACGGGCGAGAGCGGGACGGGCAAGACCGCCGTGGCCGAGGCGCTCCACGCGAGCTCGCCGCGCGCGCGCGGCCCGTTCGTGAGCCTCAACTGCGCCGCGATCCCGGAGACGCTGTTCGAGAGCGAGCTCTTCGGCGCCGAGAAGGGCGCGCACTCGACGGCGACCAAGCGCAGCGACGGGCTCGTCGAGGCCGCGCGCAAGGGCACGCTGTTCCTCGACGAGGTCGGCGAGATGCCCTTCGCCGTGCAGAGCAAGCTGCTCACGTTCCTCCAGAGCAAGCGCTACTACCGGCTCGGCGGCACGCAGCCCGTCGAGGCCGACGTGCGCGTCGTCGCCGCGACGAACGCGAACCTCGAGGAGCGCGCGGCGGAGCGGCGCTTCCGCGAGGATCTCTACTATCGACTCGCCGTGCTCGAGGTGCGCGTGCCGCCGCTCCGCGATCGACGCGAGGACATCGCCCCCGTGGCCGACGCCATCGCGCGCAA
>DASYCF010001186.1:0-3124 GCA_036500365.1 Byssovorax sp. | reverse complement strand
AAGATCGTCCTCGGCCGCGGCGACGCGCTGCTCGCCGCCGACGGACACAACGACGAGATGAAGCCGACGAGCGCGTTCGCGACCGCGCTGCGCCCGTTCGTCGACTTCGCGTACGAGCCCTTCAAGGCCGACGTCGCCGTGACGGGCGACGTGCCGCTCGACGAGGCCGCGTTCCCCGGCGTGCGCGTCCGCGCGATGGCCGGCCACACGAAGGGCTCGCTCGTGGTGTTGGTCGGCGATCGCGACGCGCTCGTCGGCGACATGATGCTCGGCGGCGCGCTCGGCGGCATGTTCGCGGCGTCGACGCCGGGCGAGCACTACTACCAGGCCGACCCGCGCGCGAACCGCTGCAACGTCGAGCGCTTGCTCGCGACGCCGGTCGCGCATTTCTACCTCGGTCACGGCGGCCCCGTGGAGCGTGACGCCGTCGCCGTCTACGCGAAGACGTTCGGCGAGCTGTCCTGTCGTTGAGACGGTCGGAGACCGCTCACGTCCGGCGCACGTGCGCCACGGCCATCGCTCCGCCGAGGAGCGCGGCGATCGGCGCGAACTCGGGCGGCAGGATGCCGAAGCCGAGCGCCGCCGCCCCGAGGAGCGCAGGCGCGACGGCGAGGCCGATCCCGAGCCGGGCGTCCGCGCGCGCCTTGTGCGCGAGCGCGATCGAGAGCGCGGCGTCGCGCACGTCGTCCGACGCGAGCGTGACCGCGAAGTCCGCCGCCGTCCCGCCCGCCGCGCCGAGCGCGACCGCGACGTCCGCCGCCGCGAGCGCCGCGTCGTCGACCCCGGCGTGACCGAGCACGGCGACGCTCGTCCCCGCGTCGATCAGCCGCCGCACCTCGGCGCCGCGATCCGCGGGCAGGATCTCGGGGCGGATGTGGTCGATGTCGAGCGAGCGACCGATCGCCTCGCACGTCTCGCGTGAGTCGCCCGACATGAGCACGGGCTCGACCCGCGCGTCGAGGACGTGCTGCACCGCCGCGCGCGCGCCGGGCCGCAGGCCGTCTTGCAAGCCGAGGAGCCCGACGAGGCGACCGCCGAGCGCCACGAGCACCACCGTGCGCCCCAGCGCCTCGAGCTCGGCGATGCGCTGCTCGGCCGACGCGATCGAGATGCGTTGCTCGAGCAACAGCTGACGGTTGCCGACGAGGAGCTCCTCGCCCGACGAGCTCACCGCCGTCACGCCGAGGCCAGGCACCGCGCCTGGGTTGCGCACGCCGTCGGGCCGTACGCCGCGCGTCCGCGCCGCGCGCACGATCGCCGTCGCGATCGGGTGCTCCTCGGCGCGCTCCACGCCGGCGGCGAGGGCGAGCACGTCGACGGCGCCGAGCTTCGCGCCCGTCGCCTCGAGCTCGGCCAGCTCCGGCTCGCCGAGGAGCAGCGTGCCGCGCGCGCAGAACGTCGCGACGAGGACCTTGCCCGCGCGATCCCACGCGTCGGCGCTGCGGTACACGACGCCGCGGCGCAGCCCGAGCAAGATGGCCCGCGCGACGTGCGCCGACGCGATCGTCGCGGCCACGGCGTTCGCGAGCGCGGCGTGCACGGCGAGCGCGGCGAGCACCGCGTCGATCGGGCTGCGCCGCGCGAGCGTGCTCGAGACGGCGACGACGAACGCCGCGGCGATCGCCCAGCGCTCCGCGAGGCGACGGGACGCCTGCGCCATCGGCACGAGCGCGTCGGCGCGCCGGCGCGGGTCGAGCAGCACGCGCGCGAACGCGCGATCGAAGCCCGAGAAGGTGCACACGCCGCGGAGCTTGCCGCGCATGACGCGCGCGCCCGCGACGATGGGGTCGCCCTCGCGCCGCCGGACCGGCGTCGTCGCGCCGACCCACGGGAGCACCTCGACGTCCGGACCGACGACGGTGACGTCGGCGGCGACGTACTCGCCGGGCTCGGCGACGAGCTGCTCGCCCGGTCGCAGGTCGAACACGGCCGCGCGCACCGTACCGTCGCCGGTCGGCGCCGCGCGCCGCCCCGCGAGCGCGAGCGCGGCGGCGATCCACGCGCGCTCCGCCGCCATCGGCCTCCGCGCAGCCTCGGCGAGCGCGCCGGCGACGGCGGTCGTCACGACGACCACGCCAGCGAGCGAGGCGGCCGCCGCCGCGCTCCCGCTCCGGAGCAGCACGGCCGCCGCGGCGACGGCGACGCTTCCGACCGCGCCGGCGAGCGTCGCGAGCGGGTGCGCCTCCACCGCGTCGCGCTCCGTGGTCGCGGCGCGGCCGACGAGCATCCCGGCGCCGACGAGCGCGAGCACGACGCGCGCCGCGAGCACGAGCCGCGCGTCGCCCGCGAGCGCGAGGGCCACCGCGAGCGCGCCCGCGACGATGGCCATCACGAGCAGCAGCGCGCCCACGTCGCGCGGATCTTCGTCCTCGCTCCGGCTCGACTCGTCGGTGAGGATCGTCCGCGCGATCGGCTCGATCAGGGTCGGATCGTCGACGTTCTCGGGTGCCGCGGGGAGCTCGGCCGGCGGCGGCGCGGCGAGCGCCGGCACGACCGGTCCGGTCACCCGGTGCTCGTCGTCGGGCACGGCGCCGCCCGGCCGCCGTCGCCCGTCTGCCAGCGCGCGCAGCGCCTCGAGCGTGGCCTCGTCGTCGTCCTCTTCGTCCGGCTCGAGCCCGAGGAACGCGGCGCGGCACGTGTAGCGGTCGCAGAAGAAGTGGTAGCGCAGATCGAAGATCGCGACGTGCCCCGCGCGCAGCGGATCGATGAGCTTGCCGCAGCCCGAGCACGGGAGCGGATCGACGACGGGACCGGCCGCCGCCAAGAGCCGCGTCGGCTCGGCCTGCTCCGGTTCGGCGCCGTCGGTCACGTCAAACCTTCGGCGTCATCGCGCGGAGGGCCTCGCCGAGCTTCGTGAGGCCCTCGGTGAGCTCGCCCTCGGTCACGACCAGCGGCGGCGAGAAGCGGAGCGCGTCGGTGCCGGCGGCGGTGAGCAGCACGCCCTGGTCGCGCACCTTCTGGAGGGCGACGCGCGGCTCGAACCCCTGCGCGAGCACGGCGCCCTGGAGGAGGCCGCGGCCGCGGCGACCGACGAGCACGCGCGGGTGCGCCGCGACGAGCTCGTCGATGCCGCGCGCGAGGAACGCGCCCTTCGTCGCGGCCGCGACGAAGGGCGCGTTCCTCG
>DASYCF010001185.1:0-2820 GCA_036500365.1 Byssovorax sp. | reverse complement strand
TAGGCAGTCGCAGCGCGAGCGCGAGGCGCGACGTCCGGATCGAACCAGAGCAAATCGACGAAGGTCGCCGCGCGCGCCTCGCCTGGCGGCGCCGCCTCGCGCGACGGCGCTGCGGGCGCGACCGGCTTCGCCGCCGAGGGCACCTGCGCCGCGGCGGCGTTCGACGCCGCGACCGCGCTGAAGTTCGCCGGCACGCCGCCCTCGACGGCGCCGCTCGAGCGCATCGTCGGGTCGTCGGTGCTCGGCTTCGACTCGGGCGCGCGCGGGCGCGTCCAGGCCTCGCGCGCTGCGGGCCGAGACCCGGTGTTCGAAGCCCACGGGCTGCCCTCGACCGGCGCGGCCTGCGCAGGACGCGGGGTCACGGCGGGCGCGGACGCGCTCGTCTGCGCGAACACCATCGCAGGTGGCTGCGGCGGCTGCGACGGCTGGGCCGGCTGAGCCGTTTGCTGCGGCGGCGGAGGCTGCGCGGGCGGAGGCTGCGGCGCGTGCGACGCGCGCTTGCCCAGCGGCGCCGCGACGCCGGGCGAGCCGGGCGCGCCAGGGATCGGCGGCATCGGCGGCACCACGCTCGCTGGCACCACGCGCGCGGCCGTCGTCGGACGCTGCTCGGGCAGCCACACCGGCGAGCTGCCGCGCGGCGGAGGCGCGCTCCGCTGGACCTCGCGCTTGGTCACCGTCGTCGTCGGCAGGTCGCCCTCGTCGCGCGCAGGCACGAGGTGATCGACCACGAGCTCGATCGTCGAGCCGAGCTTCACCTCGACCGCGTTCTTCGCCGCCGCCTGCGCGCGCGCCGCCGCGCCGAACGCGTCGAGGTCGTGGACGCTGTCGCGCCCCCGCGCCGACGAAGGGGCCGCGGCAGGCGGCTGCTGCGAGCGCACGAACGGCAGCGCGGGCGACTTCGGCGTCTTGAGGAAAGGCGTCGTCTGCATGCCGACGGGCAGCTCGTCCTTGGTGCCGTCGTCGTCGTCGTCGTCGGTGAACTCGCCGGTGTCGGCCGCCTCGTCGACGATCTCGACGGTCTCGGGGCGCGGACCTCGCTCGAGGCGCATCGCCGACGCGGTGCCGAGCAACGGCCTGCCGAGCAAGGGCTCGACGTCGCTCCACGCGAGGCGCTGCCCGAGCATCGCGGACGCGACGACGAGGCGGCGCAGCGGCTCGAGCCCGCTCCCGCCCTCGTGCGCCCGATCGAGCGGCACCTGGCCGCGCCAGCACAGCGTGCAGATCGCGCGGTCGGTGTCGATCCACAGCGTGTCGCAACGGAGCGCGAGCTCGTGCGGCGCGCCCGGACCGCGCTCGACGAACACGCGCGGCTCGAGGCCCGGGAGGCTCGTGACGAGGCGCGCGTGATCGGGGTGCAGGTTCTCGAGCACGATGCGCTCGTTCGGCCGCAGCGCATCGACCTGCTGATCCCACGGGGCGGACAAGAAATACGTCGGATCGAGATCCTCCGGCATCGGCTCGTCGAACGAGTGGCGCCGCGCCCACGCGTCGGCGCGGCGGCCGAGGCGCGCCTGCCGCATGGGCCACGTGGGCGAGATGGGGCCGAAGCCGACGGGATCGATCGCGTCGGGCGCGAGGCCGGGCTCGTAGTCGAGCGGCAACAGGTTCGGCAGCTGGGTCTTGCCCATGCCGTCGACCTGATCCCAGCGCACGCCGACGGGGTTCGCCGTGCCCGGGCCGCCGGACGCGCGCTCGTAGCGGAGCGGCATCTTCACGAACGGGACGGGCTCGCTCAGCGTGCCGTCGGGCTTCCAAAAGCGGTCGCCCGAGACCTGCACCGCCTTGTCGACCTCGCCCACGATGACGCGCGCGACGAGCCGGCGCTTCGGCTGCTTGCTCGGCGCGAACGCGCTGCCGACGACCAGCACCTCGGCGCGCGGCTTGACGGGCACCATGTCGGTCGGCGCGTGGAGCGAGCGCGAGTCGTCGTCGTTCCAGTGGTTGTCGTCTTCGTACGGGTACTCTTGGTCGTCGGCGAGCACGGCCTCGCCGGGCGCGAGCCGGTAGGTCGCCTTGCAGACGAGCGTGAGCATGGCGCCGTGCGGCGCGCGCCATGCGAGCGTCGTCGCGCGGAACGGCGCGATCGAGGCGAGCTCCGGCGCGGTCATCGCGCGGCCCCACGCGGGCGCACGCGCGCCGACGTCGCGGAGGGAGGACGGAGCCGAGGCGACCACACTTGAAGGTTTACAGGCCGGGGCTCCGTCCGGTGCATGATGCTTTCTTACGCTTTCTGACTTTGCAGGGAGCTAGGCGCCCTTGCCCCGAGGGTCGGTCTCGTCGG
The DNA here is from genome assembly GCA_036500365.1 of Byssovorax sp. Taxonomy (GTDB): domain Bacteria; phylum Myxococcota_A; class Polyangia; order Polyangiales; family Polyangiaceae; genus DASYCF01. The sequence continues at coordinate 539 of DASYCF010001185.1, read as the reverse complement.
CGCGCGCGAGCGGCGCGGTGGGGTCGAAGAGGTAGCCGTCGTCGCGCCGCAGCAGCACGTCGCGCAGGCCGTCGCGCCGCAGGATCGCGATGGCCGCGTAGACGCGCCCGGCGCCGGCCGTGGGCAGCACGCGCTCGCCCGGCCAGCCGGCCTCGAGGAGTCCCTCCCACGAGATGGCGTCGCCCGGCGCGCGCTCGCGCAGATCGGCGAGCGCCTTCACCAGCAAGCGGAGCGCCTTGCGCGTGCGGAGGGAGACGACGGCGCCGCCGGCGAGGCGGTACCAGCGGCCACTGATCGCGACGAGCAGGGCGCCCGAGTCGTCACCGAGGCTCGGGCTCGGGTGCGGGCTCGGGCTCGGGCTCGGGTGCGGGTTCGGGCTCGGGTTCGGGCTCGGGCTCGGGCTCGGGTGCGGGCTCGGGCTCGGGCTCGGGCTCGGGCTCGGGCTCGGGCTCGGGCTCGGGCTCGGGCTCGGGCTCGGGTTCGGGCTCGGGCTCGGGCTCGGGCTCGGGCTCGGATTCGACGCGCCGACGGTGAGGGTC
>DASYCF010001184.1:0-2600 GCA_036500365.1 Byssovorax sp. | reverse complement strand
CTTCGCCGCGCAGCATCCAGGTCGTGCAGGGCATGGGGGACCGCGGTGTGCTCTCGTCGATCTGCCCGTCGAACCTGACGACGCCGGGCGGCGCCGACTTCGGCTACCGATCGGCGCTGCGGTCGCTCGTCGAGCGCGTGAGCCCGCGCCTCGGCAGGAAGAGCACGCAGTAAGCGTCGAGGGACCCGGCGGCGGCCTCGCCGCGCCGCCGCCGCCGGTCTAGACTCGCCTCCATCCGTCGCGACCGCGAGCGCTTCGCGGCTCGCGCGGGAAACCGTTCGGGGGAGGAGGCCAGCCGTGAAGCGATCGCGCGAACGCCGAAGCTCGAGCGCCGAAGACGCGCCGCACGAATACGGCGACGCCGACCTCAGGAGCGCGACCGTCGCCAACTCTCGCGCTCGCCTGGCGATGGTCAGCGTCGGCTTCGCGTGCGCGTGCCGAGCCGCGCTCGTCGTCGGGCGCGAGCTGCAGCTCTCGGCCCTCGACGACTACGCCTTGAACCTCGCGACCGGCTCCGCGGGAGATGCGTACGAGCGCGTGCGCTCCGCCGACTCGTTGGTCGCGAGCATCAACCTCCTCGGCGTCGTCGCGTGGCTCGTCGCCGGCGTCCTCTTCCTGATGTGGATCCACGCCGCGCACCGGAGCGCGAACGTCCTCGCGAGCGGGATGAGGGGGCCGGAGGCGGGCAGCGCCGTGTGGTCGTACTTCATCCCGTTCGCGAACCTCGTGCGGCCGTACGCGAACATGACGGCGCTCGTACGGCTCACCGACCCGCGCGACATCGAGCTGCCGCCGCTCGTCGAAGAGAACCCGGGCGCGGGCTACCGCGACGTCGCGCGCAAGGTGATCGCGCGGCCGCCTTGGTCGCCGCCCCCGGTCGTCGTCGGCCTCTGGTGGGCCGCGTACGTCGTGATGTCGATCGGCGAGCGCATCGAGATCGCGATCGCCGGGTCACCCACGACCACGCCCGCCGCGTTCACCGCGAACACGCACGCCTTGATGGCGCTCGACGGGCTCTACATCGGCACGGGCATCCTGTGCATCGCCGTCGTTCGAGCCGTCGCGCTCGCGATGGGCGAGCGGGCGCGGCGCCTCGCGATCGTCGCGGCGGAGGGGCCGGCTTAGCGCTTCACCCGACGAGCGCGCGCGCGACCGCGAGCGTGCGCGCGTGCTCGGGGACCGCTTCGAGGAACGAGCGCGCGAGGTCCGGCTCGCCGATGGTCGCCGCGCGGGCGAGGAGCGCGGCGCGGGCGTGTGCGACCGCGACGGCGGCCTCGGCGCGCTGGCCCGCGGCGAGCAGCGCCTCGACGAGCGCGAGCCGCACGACGGGCTCGCCTTCGCTGATGACGCCGATGTCGTCGAGCAGCGCGTGGGCGCGCCGCGCGAGGGCGACCGCGCGATGGATCTCGCCGCGCGCGACGGCGACGAGCGCCTCCGTCGCGAGCGCGTGGGCGAGCGGCCCGCGCGCGCCTGGGAGATCGGGCGCCGTCGCCCGGGCCGCCTCGCGCGCCGCGTCGTCGAGCCGCCCCGCCGCGAGGTGGATCTTCGCGAGGTAGTTGTGACACGAGCGGCGAAGGCCCGGGTACGCGCGCTCGGTCTGCCGCGTCGCCTCGAGCTCGACGGCGAGCGCGTCGTCGAGCCGCCCGAGCCGCAGCAGCGTGAGCCCGCGGTTGTGGAGCACCATGGGCATGAACGACCGCATCGCCATCGACGTCGTGAGGTGCGACGCGCGCGCGAACGCCGCCTCGGCGAGCTCGTGCGCCCCGAGCTGCGTGAGGACGACGCCGGTCAGCGTGATCGCCGTGGTCGCGTAGCGCCGGTGCCCGAGCTCGAAGAGCTTCTCTTCGGCGAAGCGCATCGCGACGAGGCAGGTGTAGTGATCGCCCGCGAGCAGCGCGCGGTAGCCGCTCGTGATGGCGTAGCCGGCGACGATGTACGGGTGGTCGCTCCGCGCGCGCTCGGCGTCGATGCGCGCGCAGATCGCCGCGGCCGGGCCCTGCATGCCCGCGGTCAAGAAGCGCACCGCGCAGATGACGAGCAGGTTCGCGTACGCGTCGATGCCGTCCTCGTCGGGCGTCGCGTGGTCGAGCGGCGCGAGGGTCCGCTCGAGGCGCGCGACGTCGTTCTGCGGACCGACCGCCAACACGATCGCGCTCGCCGCCGCGCACCACGGGCCGCTGCCGGGCCGCAGCAGGCTCATCGCCTCGAGGCCGACGACCTCGGCGCGGGCGAAGTCGCCGCCCCACGCGTTCGCCTCCGCCTCGAGGGCGAGGAGCCGGCCGCGCGTCTCGCCGTCGATGCCGTCGCGACCCGAGGCGAACGCGCGATCGACGATGGCGCTCGTGCCGACGAGATCGCTCCCCGCGAGCGCTTGCTCGGCCGCGCGGAGGTACTGCGCGACGGCCGAGGCCGCCTCGCCTCCGCGTTCGAAGTGCTCGGCGAGGACGAGCGGATCCTGCTCGCCCGCCGCCACGAGCCAGGCGCCCGCCGCGCGGTGACCGAACGCGCGATCGTGCTCGGTCAGCGTCGCGTACGCGGCGTCGCGGAGCAGCGCGTGGCGGAAGCAGAGCTCCTCTTCGCCCGTGAAGCGGCTCTGCCTC
>DASYCF010001183.1:0-5265 GCA_036500365.1 Byssovorax sp. | reverse complement strand
CGCGGCGACGGGCCGGCGGCCTTCGCCTCCTCCTTCGCGATGAGCGAGCCGAGCGCGTCGGCCGCCTCGAGCATGTAGCGGAAGCGGCGCGCGTCGTAGTGCTCGCCGACGAGCGCCTCGTGCTCGGCGAACGTCTGGCTGACGAGGCTCGCGTAGCGCGCGGCGCCCGAGAGCACGTTGGCGGACTTCGTGCGTCGCCCGAGCTCGGCCCGCGCGTCGTCGTCGAGCGCGGCGCCGAAGGCCTTCTTGTCGGCCTTGTCACACGGCCCCCACGCGTCGCGAACCTTCTTCAGCGCGACGCGCGCCTGCGACGGGTCGTACTCGTCGCCGTCGATCTGCGGCGCCGCGACCTCGGCCGTCGCCGTGACGTGCGCTCGTTCCGCCGCGCCGTCCGCCGACGCGCCCTTGGCGGCCTTCTTCGCCGCGCCCTTCTTCGTTGCAGACATGCGGCCGAAGCTAGGAAACGACGGGCCGCGTCGACAAGCGGAATCGACCGCCGATCGCTCACCGGTTCTCCCAAGGCGGGATGCTCCAGTGAACCAAGGGCTCGAGCGCGCGAAGGATCGCGCCGTCTTCCTCCGCGGCGATCCAAAGCTCCTGCGTCCCGCTGGGCTCGTGGAACATCATCGCGAGGCCGCCGATGGCCGCGTGGAACGAGAGCATCCCGCCCGGGTGGTGCCACCGCGCGAGCGGGAGCTCGGGGATCACGTCGACGATCCGGGGCAGCGAGCCCGGGCCGCCCCGCGCCATCCCCGCCGACTCCGTCTGGACGAGCACCTCGTACAGCGCGTACTCGAGCAAGAACCGACTCAAGCGCTCGCCTTCGCGAAGCCACTGCCCGTCGTCCTCGAGCCACACCGCCGGGTCCTCCGCGTCTCGCGTCGCCGCGACGCTGAAGACGCCCTGCTCCTCGTGGAGGAAGCCGAGCCGGCCGTCGCGCGGCTCGTCCGGCAGGTGAAAATGGAGGTTCGTCGTGGGGATCTTGCCCGCGAGCTTCGCGTAGCGGCGGAGCGGCGGCGGCAGCGGCACGCCACGGTCGAGCTCCGCGTCCGAGAAGCCCTCGAGATCGTCGCGCAGCGCGCGGAGCGCGAGCTCGAACGTGTCTGGCCCCGGCGCGCGGAGCCGCCGCAAGAGCGCCTCGTCGATCGCGCGGACGTCGAGCGGCATCGGTGCCTCGGTTCAGTGCGTGACGCACGGGTGGGCGGGCCATCCCGCGGCGGCGTACATCGTGTACGCGTCGACGACGCTGCTGTCGTAGTCGAAGTTGTACACCGTGCAGCCCTGCGTGCTGCCATAAGAGTTGAAGTCCCCGATTGCCATCATCGTGTATTGCTCCTCCGAGCAGCCGGGGAACGCGGCCTTCGCCTGGGCGCGGTTGCAGGCGATCCCCGCGACGCCGATGTCGATGTCGATCTCGGGGTTGAAGATCGAGTTGCTCCAGTCCGACGCAGCCCACCGCGTCGTACTGAAACCGCGGCTCGACGTAGATGATCGCCTTGAAGACCGTCGCGTCGGGCTCTTGGTACGTGGCGGCGAACTCGAGGATGGGACACTCGTCGCCGTCGACCGAGTCGCCGTTGAACAGCGCTGGGAAGGCCGGTGAGCAGCGGGTCGGTCGCGCACGAGCCGACGTCGACCGGGAACCCGCCGACGCCCGCGGTCGTGGCGCCGTCGCCGCCGCCCGCGCCGCCGTCGCTGCCGGAGCACGCCGTCGCGGCGAGGCCCGCGCCGATCGCGGAGCAGAGGATCGAGACGCGGAGCGGGGACACGGCGCGCCATAGCATGCCTGAGGATACGCCCGACGGTCACTCCTCGGACGCCGCGTACTCGGGGTGCTCCTCCATGAACTTCATGAGGATCGGCAGCATCACCGGCGCCGCGAGCTCGCTCGGCGACGTCTCGGGCGCGACCTCCTTGCACACGTCGATGACGATGCCGAGCGCGCGCATGAACATGACGTTGTCGAGCGGAGTCTGAAACGACTCGAGCTCGACGAGATCCTTGAGGCCGCTGACGAGGGATTTCACGGCGCCCGCGTGCTTCGGGTCGTGGTCGAAGATCACCCCGCGCGCGGCGGGGTCGGCGAAGGTCTTCTTCGCCCACCGCTCGGTCACCTCGCGGTCGCGCTCGCCGATGGCGCCCTTCTGGATGAGCCCGTCGACGTAGAGCTTCGGCCGGTTGAAGTAGCCGCCGAACGTCTCCTTCATGAGGCCCTCGCGCACGTGCTCCGGGAGGCGCTTCACCATGCCGAAGTCGAGCATCGCGAGCTTGCCCTCGGGCGTAGCGAAGACGTTGCCGGGGTGCGGGTCCGCGTGGAAGAGGCCCGTGACGAAGCCCTGGTAGAGGAAGGCGCCGAGGTAGCTCTGCATGAGCGCGACGCGGTCGACGTTCCACGCGCGGAGCTTCGGCAGGCAGTCGACGTTCGCGCCGTCGATGAAGCCGAGCGTGATCACGCGGCGGCGCGTGGTCGGCCAGTGGACCTTCGGCACGAGCACGCCGATGCGCTCGAGGTCGCGCCCGATCTCCTCGGTCGCCTTGCCCTCGAGCTCGAGGTCGAGCTCACGCCGCAGCGGCTCCTCCGACTCACGCAAGATGACCATCAGGTCCACCTTGCGGAAGAGGAGGCTGACGGCGCGGAGCAAGAGTCCCATGAGCGCGAGGTCGATGGCGACGCTGCGCTCGAGGCCGGGGTGCAAGACCTTGACGACGACCTTCTCGCCCGTCTTGAGCCGCGCCGCGTGGACCTGCGCCATCGACGCGGCGGCGATCGGCGTCTCGTCGAACTCGGCGAACACCTCGTGGGGCGGGCCGCCGAGCTCGGCTGCGATGATCGCGGCGACGGCGGCGAACGGCGTCGGCTCGACCGCGTCGCGCAGCGCGCGGAGCTCCTCGACGTACTCGGGCGGCAGGAGGTGCGCCTGCATCGACGCGAGCTGCCCGATCTTGACGTTCGCGCCCTTGAGCCGGCACGCCGTCTCCTTGAAGCGGCGCGCGTTCCTGCGGTGCAGCGCCGAGAGCCGCTCGGCGGAGAGCGGCGCGCGGAGGACCGTCGTGCGGACGAAGAGCCACAGGTACGACGCGACGAGCCGCGCCTGCAGCCAGACGAGCGCGAAGAGGTGGGCGACGGCGGCGGTGATGGGCAAGGTGCTCCGCGACCGGCTCCGATCGCTCTCGCGATCATACAGGCTCGGGCGCGGGCTCGGGCTCGGGCTCGGGCTCGGGCGCGGGTGCGGGCTCGGGCTCGGGCTCGGGCTCGGGCGCGGGCGCGGGTGCGGGCTCGGGCGCGGGCTCGGGTGCGGGCTCGGGTGCGGGCTCGGGCTCGGGCTCGGCTCGGGCTCGGGCTCGGGCTCGGGCTCGGGCTCGGGCTCGGGCTCGGGCTCAGGCCTAGAAGCTCTTGATTCCCGTCAGGATCCGCTTGGAGATGACGACGCGCTGGATGTTCCCGGTGCCCTCGAAGATGTCGTAGACCTTGATGTCGCGGAACCACTTCTCGAGGAGGGCGTGCTCCGTCGCGAGCGAGCCGTGCGCGCCGCAGATCTCGATCGCGTCGATGCACGCGGCGATCGCGGCCTGGCCCGCGGCGGCCTTCGACATGCTCGCCTCCTTCGCGTTCGGCAGGCCCATGTCCGCCATGTAGGTCGCGCGCCACACGAGCGAGCGCGCCGCCTCGAGCCTGCGGTTCGCCTTCGCGAGCCTCTCGGCGATCGCGGCGTAGCGCGGGATGGGGCGGCCGAGCACGTAGTTGTCTTTGACGAAATCGCGCGCGTACTCGTACGCCGCGCGGCCGATGCCGCACGCCATCGCCGCGACGAGCGGGCGCGTGTTGTCGAACGTCTTCATCGCCGTCATGAAGCCGCCCTCCTTCGCGATGTACGCCTCCTCGCCGCCGAGGAGGTTCTCCTCGGGCACGCGGCAGTCCTCGAGCACGAGCTCCGCCGTCTCGTTCGCGCGCAGGCCGAGCTTCTCCTCGATCTTGCCGACGCTGAAGCCGGGCGTGCCCTTCTCGACGACGAACGCGCGGTGGCCGGCGCGCCCGAGCGACGGGTCGACGGTCGCGAAGATCACGGTCCACACGGCGCGCGCGCCGTTCGTGATGAAGCACTTGCGACCGTTGAGGACCCAGGATTTCCCGTCCTTGCGACAGCTCGTCTTGATGCCGGCGACGTCGCTGCCGGCGTTCGGCTCGGTGAGCCCGTAAGCGCCCCACTGGAGCGGGCCCGTGTCCATGTCCTTGAACATGCCGAAGAAGCGCTTCTTCTGCTCCGCCGTGCCGGTGCCGCGCACGGGCGGGCCGCCGAGGCCGGGGCCGGGCATGCAGAGGAGCATCGCCGCGTCGGCCCAGGCGAGCTCTTCGGCGCCGATGGCCGCGGTGCGGTTCGTCTCCTTCGGCTTGCTCGGGTCGCCCTCGGGCTTCTTGGTCTCGTTGAACTCCTCCATCACGTCGTCGGTGCGCATGCTCTTCGCCATGCGCATGAAGTTCCGGAGGAACGCCTCGGGCACCTCGTGCTTGCGATCCATGTCGAGGCTCATCGGCCGGATCACGTACCGCCCGACGTTCTGGATGCCGTCCTTGAGCGCCCGCTGCTTGTCGGAGAGTTCGAACTCGATCATGAGGTCCTCAGGCAACAGCTCCGCAGGAGCTGGGGGTTTGGGGCCGCTCGCGGCCCCATCACGTGAAGATGGCCTGGCAGTCGGGCGTGGGCAGGACGAGCGCGGGGTCGAGCGGCGCGCCGAGCTCGATCGCGCTCGCGATCTGGTCGAGCTGCTCGGCCGTGGGACACGTGAGCGCGAGCTGCTTCGCGTCGCGCGTGAGCTTCTCGGCGACGAGATCGCGGATGAAGCCGGCGCCGCCGTGCAGGCTCACGCAGTCGTCGGCCGTGCGCATCGCCGCCTCGAGCGCGAACGCGACGGCCTGCGCCGACTGGAGCATCGCGACGTCGTCCTTCTTCTTGCCGTCCCACGCGGCGGCGGCGCGCCACACGAGCCAGCGCGCGCTGTCGACGTCCATCGCGCGGTCGGCGAGGTTGAACGCGACGGCCTGAAAATGGCCGATCGGCTTGCCGAACGCCTTGCGCGTGTCGCAGTACTCGCGCGCGATGTCGAACGCGAAGCGCGACAGGCCGACGGCCCGCGCGCCGACGGCGAGCGCGTGCTTCAAGAAGAAGCGCAGCGTCGCCTTCGTGAACGACTCACCGCCGAGGAGGCGCGCGCTCGCCGCGACCTTCACGCCCGCGAGCTCGATCTCGCCGAAGTCCGCCGCGTCTA
>DASYCF010001182.1:0-2948 GCA_036500365.1 Byssovorax sp. | reverse complement strand
CGGCGGCGTGCTCGAGGGCCGCGCCGTGGTCGTCGAGGCGCCGCCTCCCTAGGCCGCTCGACGCGAGAACTTGGCCGTTCGGCGCGCGGCGAGATACCGCCGCTCCATGCGCTCGCGGCTGGCTCCGTTCGTCGTCGCCGCGCTCACGTCGGTCTGCGGCTCGAGCTGTCCGAAGGTCGACGCGGCGGCCGAGGTGCGCGCCGGACGCGCCATCATCGAGACCCGGGTCAGCGGCGTCGCCTGGATGGATCGCGCGTGGCGCGCCGCAAAGGCCGTCCGCGAGCGAGGCGTCACGCCTCCGCTCGCCGCCGTCGCGCCGGTGCGCGAGCCCGCGCCGCCACCATCGAAGCTCTCCGTCGCCGCCGCCGTCGCCGCGCCGCCGCTGTCGGTCGCTCCGCCAGAGCCGCTGGCCGCCGCGCCGCCGACCGAGCCCGACGCGCCGCCGGACGCGCCCGACGTCGACCCGCTTGACGCAACGCGCGCGGACGCGCCCGCGCCCGCGCCGATCGTGCCACCCGATCGCGCGCTCGCGGCGACGGCCAAGGAGACGTGGATCTACGAGGCCCCGCGCTGGTCGAGCAAGCGCATCGGCTACCTGCGGGCGGGCGCCGTCGTGAAGCGCGCCGAGTCGCCGAGCGGTCGCGCGTCGTGTGATCACGGCTGGTACGCGATCGAGCCGCGCGGCTACGTGTGCGCGGGCGCGTACGCGACGCTCGATCCGCGTGACGAGGTCGTCGACGCGGCGAAGCGGCGGCCCGATCGGACGACCCTCCCGTATACGTACGTCATGAGCGGCTCGCCGCCGCCGACGCTCTACGCGCGCGTCCCGAGCCGCGCCGAGGAGGAGCGCGTCGAGCCCGATCTAGCGTCACACCTCCGCGCGGCGGCGCGCCGCGCGAGCGAGCCGGGGTACGTGGCGCCCCCCGCCGCCGAGCCGATGCTCGCGTCGCTCGCCGCGGGTCGCAGCGCGCCCGCGCTGTCGAACGGCCCGCGCCGCTCGGCCGACGCGCTCGTGATCGGCCGCGCCGAGGCGCGCTCAGGGTTCGCGCTGCTCTCGACGTTCGAGGCCGACGACCGCATGTGGGGCCTCACGACCGAGCTCGCGCTCTTGCCGATCGATCGCGCGCGCGTGGTCAAGCCCAGCGCCTTCGTCGGCCTCGCGCTCGAGGGCGACGACGCGCCGCTCCCGGTCGCGTTCGTGATGAGCCACCACGCCGCGCGCTTCGCCGAGACCAAGTACGGCGGGCTCGCGCAGGTCGAGCCGCTGGCCTTCCGCGCGGCGATCCCGCTCTCGGGCAAGACGCGCCGCGCCGGCGGCGCGCTGTTCTTCGAGGCGAAGGACGGCTCGTTCGTGCGCGCCGATCAGGTGCGCAAGGTCGAGCCGACGCACGACTTTCCGGCGTGGGCGCGCGGCGACCGCAAGTGGATCGACGTCTCGATCGTGGACCAGACGCTCGTCGCCTACGCGGGCAAGCGGCCCGTCTACGTAACGCTCGTGTCGACCGGCGCCGACGGCCTCGGCGATCCGGAGACGACGCACTCGACCATCCTCGGCGTGTTTCGCGTCCACACGAAGCACGTGTCGGTGAAGATGGACGACGACGCCGTCGGCAACGTGTTCGATTTTCGCGACGTGCCGTTCGTCCAGTATTTCAAGGACGGCTACGCGCTCCACGCGGCCTACTGGCACGACGACTTCGGAACGCCGCGGAGCCATGGGTGCGTGAACCTCGCCCCGCGCGACGCGGCGTGGCTCTTCGCGTTCACGGGGCCCGAGGTCCCCGACGCGTGGCACGCCGCGCTCTCCCGCAGCGGCACGCTCGTGCGCACGCGCCCCTGAGCTGGGCTTCCCTCGGGGGGCAGGCGCGACTATCTCGCTCGCATGCCTGCCCACGAGCCGCTCTCGCTCGACGATCTCCTGTCCATCGAACCGCTGCTCTCCGACGAAGAGCGGCTCATCCGCGACACGGTGCGGCGCTTCGTGCGCGAGCGGTACCTCCCGCGCGCCGGCGAGCTCTTCGCGAAGGAGCAGTTCGCGACCGACCTCGTGCCAGACATCGCCGCGATGGGCCTGCTCGGCGGCACGCTCACCGGCTACGGCTGCGCGGGCATGAGCTCGGTCTCGTACGGCCTCGCCATCGCCGAGCTCGAGTACGGCGACAGCGGCCTGCGCTCGTTCGTCAGCGTGCAGGGCTCGCTGGCGATGTGGCCCATCTGGAAGTACGGATCGGAGGAGCAGAAGCAGCGCTGGCTCCCGAAGATGGCCGCGGCGGAGGCCATCGGCTGCTTCGGCCTCACGGAGCCCGACTCCGGCTCGGATCCGAGCTCGATGACCACGCGCGCGCGCCGGGACGGCGATGACTACGTGCTCTCGGGCACGAAGATGTGGATCACGAGCTCGCCCGTCTGCCACCTCGCGGTCGTGTGGGCGAAGGTCGACGACGGCGACGCGAGCTCCATCCGGGGCTTCATCGTCGAGCGTGGGATGAAGGGCTTCGAGACCCCGACCATCCACGGCAAGATGAGCCTTCGCGCGAGCCCCACCGGCGAGATCGTGCTGAACGACGTGCGCGTCCCGAAGGCCAACATGCTCCCCGGCGTGCAGGGCCTGAAGGGCCCCCTCGGCTGCCTCACGCAGGCCCGCTTCGGCATCTCGTGGGGGGCCCTCGGCGCCGCGCGCGCGTGCTTCGACGCGGCGCTGTCCTACGCGCGCACCCGCGTCCAGTTCGACAAGCCGATCGCTTCGAAGCAGCTCGTGCAGCAGAAGCTCGTCGACATGGCCACGGAGATCGCGAAGGGCCAGATCATGGCGCTCCACTTCGGCCGCGCGAAGGACGCGCGCGGCATCAGCCCCGTGCAGGTGTCGCTCTGCAAGAAGAACAACGTCGGCGTCGCGCTCGAGATCGCGCGCACGGCCCGCGGCATCCTCGGCGGGAACGGCATCCTGC
>DASYCF010001181.1:0-4594 GCA_036500365.1 Byssovorax sp. | reverse complement strand
GGACGTGCGTGCCCTGCGGCGCGCCCGCGAGCGTGAGCGTCGCGCGCTGCCCGTCGCGGAGCGCTGCGTACAGGCGCACGACGCACGGGCCGTCCTCGCAGTCCGCGCGCGGCACCGCGACGTGCTTCGCGCCGGCGGGGCAGCCCGGCGCGAAATCGATCGGCGTGACGCGCGACGCGAGGAGGTGTCGCTCGGGCTCCGCGTCGCGCCGCGCGAGCCTGCGCGGGCGCGCCGCGTACGCAGGCCACGACGCGGGCACGTGATCGGCGTCGGTCGGGTGCGACCGATCGATCACGATCGCGAACGTGAACAGGCCGCCGAGCGCGACGCCGACCACGCCGACGCGCCAGAAGAGCTGCCGCTTCACGCGCGCCTCCTCGGCGGCGTGCGCGGACGCGGCGGCCTCGATCTCCTTCTCGACGTGCACGACGTCGGCGCCGAGCGCCGTCACCCACGCGGCGGGGATCGCGACGAGGTTGTCGGCGCCGCAGTACACGCACGACACGCCGAGCGCGTCGGCCGGGATCGTGAGCGGCGCGCCGCACAGGCGACACGCGCTCGCGCCGCCCTCGTGATCCGGCGGACGCGCGGCGAGCGCCGCTTGCAGCTTGTGTCGATCGACGGCGCGGCGCCGCCCGTACACGGCGAGCGCGCCGCCCGCGAGCATCGCGCCGAGCGCCGCCGGGATCTGCAGGAGATCGCGCGTCGAGCTCGGCAGCGTGTCCATCACGTTCTCGTGATGGAACGCGCCCACGCCGCGCATGGTGAAGTTCACGACGAACATCGCCGCGAGCAGCGCGACCAGCGGCGCGCACAAGAAGAGGACCGCGGAGTAGTACCAGCCGATCGCGCGCAAGAGCGCGAGGCGCGACGCGCGCAGGGGCGTGAGCAGCGACGTCGGGTCGAACGCGACGCCGATCGCGCGCAGGTACCACGGCGGCGCGCCGAGCTTCGCGTAGAGGTCCTGCGCCGCGGTGCGCGCCGCGGCGTCCTCGCGCGCGGTCGCGAGCGCCTCCCGGTGGCGCTGCGGGATCTCGACGGACGCGCCGCAGTGCGCGCATCGCACGTGATCGGCGTCGGCCAGCGCGACGGACGCGCCGCACGCCGCGCACGTCAGCGGGACGAGCCTCTCCGCCACCTCGGTCGACACCTCGGCGAATGTAGACGAACTGGCCCGCTGCGCGCGCGACGTGGCGCCGCGCGCCGGGCTCGCCGGCCCGGCCACGCGCGCGGATCGATCATTTCTCGTACGGCGAGCCGTCGTCGGGCAGGTCGGACGTGTCGGGCGTGCCCGTGTTCGGCGCGACGTACGACGCCGGCACGTCGGGCTCCTCCTTGGCGGCGGCGCCGGCGCCGCCGCAGGCGACGGGCAGCATGCTGAGCGACTTGAGCTCGTCGGCCTTCGCGCTCGCGCTCACGCGCTCGAGGTAGGCCTTCACGGGCGCGTCCTTCGCGAGGTCGAGCGCCTCGCGCGCCACCGCGCCGAGGAGCGCCTGCATGCGCGGCTCGAGGTCCAGAACGCCGCGTCGAACTGCGCCCCCTTGAGGCCCTCGAGGCGGCTCCGAGCCGCGCGCGCCGACGCGTCGGTCGCCTTGTAGATCGGGTCGGCCCGCGCGTCGGCGAACGTCATGTGCCCGTCCTCGGCGAGCTTCTGGAGGCTCGTCACGTCTTCGTCGCTCGCGGTGCGGAGCTTGGCGGCGAGGTCCTTCACGTCCTTCGAGACGGCGCGATCGGCGGCCATGTCGCCGACATCGCGCTGCCCACGCTCGAGCGCGTCGACGAGGGCCAGCGCGCTCGAGAGCCGCTCGGCGTCCTTGTCGCTCGGCAGCGCGAGGGTCTGCGGCGGCTGGACCTCGGTCGTCACCACCGGCTGATCGTGGCTCGCCTCGCGCTTCTGTCCGAGGTTGCAACCCGCGGCGAGCGCAACCACTGCGATGCTCCCCATCCATACTCGCGCCATGGTCCGTACCTCCGACGGCCCTGCTCAGCGATGTATGTGCCATCGAGTCGGGAGCGCGCGCGCGCGGCCCAAAACCTCGAGAATTGGCCGACATCGCGGCTGCGACGAAGCGATCGGCTCGATTCGCATGTGGCGAGGCGGCGCCCGGAGACCAAAGCGCCCCAACCCGCGGATCGACCAGGCTACGGCGTCGAGCACGGACGACGTAGGGCCGCTGCGGACACCGTCCAGGCGCGCACGTGCGATCGAGCACGCGCGTCACGAGCGCTCGGTGGCGCGCGCCAGATCCGCTCGCGGCGAGCGCGATCTCGGCCCTGTCGATTCGTCGCTGGCACGAGCCGTGGAATGCGTCGGTCACCAAGCGCGCCCGTCGGGCGCAGGCCCTTCCCAAGGAGTCTCACCATGTCGTTCCATCGCATGCTCACCGGTCTCGTCCTCGTCAGCGCCGCCGCCGTCGGCTGCAGCTCGGGCTCCTCGTCCTCCGAGTCCACGCCCGCAGAGACCGGATCGAGCGAGGCGAAGATCGTCGTCGCGAACGACGCGAGCGCGGCGGCGGACGTCGAGATCACGGCGACGAACACCGCGACGGGCGACGTCTCGGCGCAGCAGTCGGTGCACGTCGCCGCGGACGCCGACGGCTCGCTCGATCTCGCGCTCGACGCCGGGACGTACGCGATCCACGTCGAGGCGCACGCAGCCTCCGACGGCGCGCTCATCGCGGCGGGCGACGCGACCGCGCAGCTGATCGCGGACAGCGCCACGCAGATCCGCATCGTCGCGAGCGCGACCGGCTCGGCGTCGTCGGCCGCGGGCACGTCGGGCAGCGGCAGCATCTCGACGAGCGTCGGCGTCGCGCCCGAGATCGACGGCGTGACCGCGACCGTCAACGCCGACGGCTCGCTCACGCTCGACGTCGACGCGACCGATCCGAGCGGCGAGTCGCTCTCGTTCTACTACGCGGGCTTCGGCCTCGACGGCGCGGTGCAGGCGAGCGACTCGCTGACGATCACGGCGGCCGAGGTGACGACCGCGCTCGCCACGCTCGCGTCGGGCGCGACCGCGTCGATCCAGGTCGTCGCGCAGGACACGGACGGCGCGTCGACCGCTGCGGCCGTCACGCTCGACGTGGCGGCGATCATCGAGGGCTCGGGGAGCGCCGGCAGCGTCGACGCGAGCGCCAGCGCGTCGCTCGAGGCGTGCGTCGACGCGTCGCTGTCGTGCGAAGCCGCGTGCGACGCGTCGCTCGCCCTCGACCCGCTGCAGCTGTCGGCCCACGCGTCGTGCGTCTCGAGCTGCGGCATGAAGCTCGCGGCGTGCGAGAGCGACTGAGGCGGCCTTCCGATTCGATTTGGAGTCCATCTTGGACAGCTCTTGAGGCGGGCGCTCGAGCCTCAGTGCGCGCGGTGGTCGCGGTCGAAGACGATCTCGCCCGCGCGCAGCGTGAGGGCGCAGCGGAGCTCGCGCTTCGCTGCGAGCGCCGCGCCCGTGGCGTCGTGGAACGTGACGGCGCCCTGCGCGAGCTCGAGCAGCGCCACGTCGGCCTCGGCGCCGACGGCGAGTCGACCGAGATCGGCGCGGCCGATCGCGTCGGCCGCGGCGACGGTCGCGCTGCGGATGACCTCGTCGAGCGGCATCCCGAGCGCGTCGAGCTTCGAGAGGACGCGCGGCAGATCGTGCATCGACCCGCGGACGCTCGCGCGGTGCGCGTCGGTGCTCGCGGTGTCGGGCCAGAAGCCCGCGCGCCCCGCGGCGGCGGCCTGTCGGAACGAGAAGCTCTTGCCGCCGTAGCCCACGTCGAACCGGACGCCGCGCGCGCGCGCCTCGACGACATACGGCCGCAGCGCCCCCGCCGCGTCGACGATCGCAGTGCGCCCCGGCACCTCGGCGAACGCGTGCGTGAGCATGTCACCGGGGCCGAGGCGGCGGAGCAAGAGCTCGTCGAGCGGGAGCGGCGGCGTGTGCCCGCCGAAGTCGATCATGACCCGCGTGCCGGTCGCGCGCGCCGCGCGGACCGCGCGATCGATCGGCTCCCACCCCGGACCCGCGTAGTGCGCGACCTTGAGCCCCACGATCACGCGCGGGTTCTCGCGGATCGTCGCGACGGCGGCTGCCTCGTCCATGTCGCCGAGGTCCTGCTCGAAGCGCCCGCCGCGCATCCCCTCGCCCACGATGTTGAGCCACGCGAGCACGCGCGTCTTCGACGGCGCGACGGCGGTCTCGCGGAACAGCGCGAACGACTTGCTCCCCGAGCTCCCGGCGTCGACGACGGTCGTCGTGCACGCGCTCGGCGCGACGTCATCGGCGCGCACCGCGAGGTGACCGTGAGCGAGGAAGTGGTTCGGCTCCTCCCCCGCGAACACGTGCACGTGCAGATCGACGAGCCCGGCCGTCACGAGCAGCCCCCTCGCGTCGATCACCCGCCCCGCCCGCGCGGCGTCGAGCGACGCCTCGATGGCAGCGACGCGCCCACCCCGAACGCCGACGTCCCGCGGCGCGTGCGTCCCGCTCGCCGGATCGATCACCACCCCACCCCGCACGACCACATCGAACCGCGACCCCCCCACCAAGCCCGAGCCCGAGCCCGAGCCCGAGCCCAAGCCCGCACCCGAGCCCGAGCCCGAGCCCGAGCCCGAG
>DASYCF010001180.1:0-1965 GCA_036500365.1 Byssovorax sp. | reverse complement strand
TGGCGCAGGTCGAAGAAGGCCTCCGCGTTCTTCTGCGTCTCGTCGATGCGCGAGTCGGCGACGAGGACGACGCCGTCGGCGCCCTGCAGCACGAGCCGACGCGTCGCCGCGTGGATGGGCTGACCGGGCACCGTGTAGAGCTTGATGCGGAGCGAGACGTCGCCGTCCTTCGCGCGGAACGTGAGCGGCAAGAGGTCGAAGAAGAGCGTGCGATCGTCTTGCGTCTCGAGCGTCATCAGGCGGCCGCGCGCCTCGGCGCCGGCCTGCCCGTGCAGCGCGACGAGGTTCGTCGTCTTGCCGCTGAGCGCGGGGCCGTAGTAGACGATCTTGATCGTCACCTCACGCGCGGTGAAATCGAGCTGCACGGCCGCCATTCTGTCAGGGTGCCGCGACAAGGTCCACGGCGCCGAGCGCGATACGCTTCTCGCCCCACCGACCGGTCGCCGCGCGTCAATGCCGCTTGCCGGGGTGGTGCGGCTCGGCGGCCTTGGCCGGCGCGGGCGTGTGCGCGGGGGCCTTCGCGCCGGCGATCGCCCCGTACGCGACCCACGCGACGGTCGCGAAGACGCCCACGAGCACGAGATAGACGACGCCCTTGATGGCCCCGCTCATGCCGCGCTGCGTCCCGGTCGTGATTTCGGCCGCGACCTGGTCGATGCGCGGATCGTCGGGCGCGAGCTGCTTCGCGCGGGCGATCGCGGCGCGCGCCTCGTCAGGGCGCTTCAGCGCGACGAGCGCCCGGGCGCGCGACCGCGGATAATCGGCGTCGGTCGGCGCCGATTTCTCGCCGCGCTCGAAGCAGGTCAGCGCCTCCGCGGGGTGCTTCGCGAGGAGCACGAGCCCGAGGGTGTAGTTGCCCTCCGCGTGGTCGGGGTGGCTCGCGACGAGCGCGCGGAGCGCCCTCTCGGCGTCGTCGTCCTTGCCGCGGATGCGCGACACGTTCGCGAGCGCGATGAGGGCGTCGGGATAGTCGGCCCGGATGGCGACGGCGCGCTCGAGCTCGGGCACGGCCTCGGCGATCGCGGCGCGCGGCTTGAGGCCCTTCGCCACGGCCTCGACCGTCGCCTGCGCGAGCCAGTAGTGACCGTCGGCGTCGTCGGGGCGCGCGGCGACGTGCGCGGCGGCGACCGCGCGCGAGAGCTCGAGATCTCCGACGCGGTTGACCCACGGCAAGAACTTGAGGAGCGTCGGCTCGCCGGGCATCGACGCGACGGCCTCCTTGATGAGGGCGAACCCTGCGGCGTCCTCGCCCTCGTCCTTCTTCGCCAAGATCGAGCGGATGAGCGCGTCGCGGCCGACCGCGCGCTCGATCTCTGGCGTCGAGGGCTGCGGCGTGAAGCCCGCGGCGCGCGACCACTTCAAGAGCTCGATCGCGCGACCGGGCGCGTGCCGCACGACGAGATCGGCCGCCAGCGCCGACGAGAACGCGAAGTAGTCGGCTGCGGCGAGCGTCGCCTGTCCGTGGCAAGCGGGGCACGGATCGTGGCCCGCGCCGCCGGCGACGGCGGCGTCGGCCGAGCGCTGCACCGTCTCGGTCAGCTGGCCGAGCGAGCGATAGTTCGCGAACGGGATGACCAGCGGCGGCGGCGGCGGCACCGGCTTCCGGCACGCGGCGCACGCCCACGACGACACCATCATGTCGAACGTCCGCTCGGCGTACTCGCCCGTCATCTTGGCGCGGTGGTCGAGCGGATCGACGCCATCGGGGACGGTGAGTGCCTCGCTCATGCGCGCGGGCTTAGCACGGCGCCACCGACGCCGGATGGAGCTAGCTTGGCCGCGACATGGCCCGCCGCGCCGCGCTCTTCGACATGGATCGCACGCTCCTCCGCGTCGAGACGGCGAGCCTCTACGTGCGCTACCAGCGCGAGATCGGCGAGGCGACGCTGCGCGACACGCTGCGCACCGCGCGCTGGGTGGCGGCGTACACGCTCGGCGTGCTCGACGCGGCGAAGGTCGCCGAGC
>DASYCF010001179.1:0-2264 GCA_036500365.1 Byssovorax sp. | reverse complement strand
CCGCCGTCGTCTCCGCGGAGCGCCGTCGCCTGCTCGAGCGCCGCCGCCGCCTCGCGCGCCTCGCCGATCTCGAGCGCGAGCTCGCCGAGCGTACGCCACGCGGCGCCGTCGTCGGGCGCGAGCCGCACGATCTCGCGCGCGCTCTCGATCGCCTCGGCCGGACGACCCGCCTCGCGCAGCGTGTCCGCGAGCAGCCGATGACACGCGACGCGATCGCGATCGACGCTGACCGCGCGCCGCAGCATGCCGATCGCGTCGTCCGGCTTGCCGAGCGCGAGGTACGCGGCGCCGGCGCCGGCGAGCGCGTCGACGGCGTCGACGCGGTGGCGCAGCGCGAGCTCGTACGACTCGACGGCGCCGGCCGCGTCGCCCTGCGCGGCGAGGACGTCGCCGAGGAGCAGCGCGGCCGCGAGGCGCGTCGACGCGTGCTCGAGCGCGAGCGAGGCGCGCAGCGTGGCGGCCGCCTCGACGCCCTCGCCGATCTTCACGTAGGTGCGCGCCGCCTCGAGCAAGAGCGCAGCGTCGTGCGCGCCATATTTGCGGGCGCTCGTGAGATCGTCGGTCGACTTCGCGGCGGCGGATGGGCCGTCGGCGCGCGCGAGGTGGAGCTCGGCGAGCCGCTGACGCACGTCGAGCTCGGCCCCGCCCGCGAGCGCGTCGGTCCGCGTGAAGAGCGTGATCGCGTCGTCCGCGCGGCTCGCCGCGTCGTACGACTTCGCGAGCGCGCGGTGCGAGGCGAGGTCGTCGGGCGCGACCTTCACGAGCGCCTCGAGCGCGCTCCGGCGCGACGCCTCGTCGCCGAGGGCCGTGTGCGCCGCGACGAGCGCGGTCAGCACGTTCGCGCGCGGCGCCTCGTGCGCGCGCGCGAGCTCGAGCGCGGCCGCTGCCTCGGCCGTCTTGCCGAGCCGCGCGTACGCGAATCCCAGCCGGGACGCCGCGTTCGCGTGCGTCGGCAAGGCGTCGCGGAGGCGCGTGAGGATCGGCGCAGCGTCGGCGTCGCGCCCGAGCGCCTCGAGGCTCGCCGCGAGCGGCTCGAGCAGCGCCGCGTCGGC
This sequence comes from Byssovorax sp., assembly GCA_036500365.1. Taxonomy (GTDB): domain Bacteria; phylum Myxococcota_A; class Polyangia; order Polyangiales; family Polyangiaceae; genus DASYCF01. Next base: position 1,212 of record DASYCF010001179.1, on the reverse strand, counting down.
AGGCCACGTCGCGAGCGCCGCGGTGAGCGATCGCGCCGCCTCGTCGTGACGACCGAGCGCCGCGCACGCGAGGCCGACGCGCTTCTCCTCGGCCGGCGAGAGCGCACGCAGCCGCCGGAGCTCGTCGAACGCGCGCACCGCCTCCTCGCGTCGACCTGCCGCCTCGTGCAGATCGGCGAGCTTGGCCTGAACGCGCGCGTCGTTCGCGTCGAGCAGCGTCGCCTTCGTCAGCGCGTCGGTCGCGTCGTCGCCGAGGCCCGACTCGACGCAGGCGAAGCCGAGCGCCACGAGCGCGACGACGTGCAGGTCGGCCGCGAGCTCGGCCGCGACGGCCTTGCGGAGCGCGTCGACCGCCTCCTTCGTGTAGCCCGACGCCGCGTAGAGCTGACCAAGCAGGAGCCACGACGGGCCGTGCGTCGCGTGCGCCTTCAGGTTCTGGCGGAGCGCGTCGAGCGCCTCCTGCGATCGACCGAGCGCCTCGAGCGACCGCGCGACGGCGAGCGGCCTCGTCGCGTCGTCCGGCGCGAGCTCGCGCGAACGCTTGCGGCACGCGAGCGCGGCGTCGTGATCGCCTCGCTGCGTCAGCGCGTCGCCGCGCCTCCACACGACCTCGTCGAGCTTCGCGCGGACCTTGGCGGGGCTCTCGGGGAGCGCGAGCGCGCGCTCGAGCGCCTCGGCCGCGCGATCGTCGGCGCCGTTGGCCTTCTCGGCGAGGGCGAGCTCCCACCACGCGTCGACGCTCTTCGGCGCGAGCTTCACGAGCGCGCTCGCCGCCTCGACGGCCTCGAGCGGGCGCGCCTTCGCGTTGTGCGCGCGCGCGAGCCCGAGCAAGAGCTCCTGATCGTCGGGGCGCTTCAGCAGGACGGGCTTCGCGCATCGGACGACGTCGTCGTGCCGGCCGAGGCGCGCGTACGCGAGCGCGAGGTCGCGGCGCGCGTCGCTCCGCTCGGGCTTCTCGGCGAGCAGCTCCTCGAACGCGCGCACCGCGTCCTCGTCGCGGCCGAGGCGCACCTGGCACCGCGCGATCGCCTCGAGCACGTCGTAGTCGTCGGGCGCGAGCTTCCAGAGCTTCGTCCGCGCGTCGAGCTCGCCCTCGTCCTCGCGGAGCTCGAGGTGGCACGTGGCGAGGCGGCGCAAGAGGTCGACGTCGAGCGGCCGCAGCTTCGTGAGCTCGCGGTAGGTGTCGCGCGCGTCGGCGAAGCGTCGCTCGGC
>DASYCF010001178.1:0-3647 GCA_036500365.1 Byssovorax sp. | reverse complement strand
CCTCGGCGCTGCCCCCGAGCGACACCTCGACCTCGTGGTGGACCTCGACGACGAGGAGCTCCACGTCGCCGACGACGTCGTTGCCGACGACGCGCACCCGCGCCCCGGCGGCGAGCGTCGGGAGCGCGCTCCGTCCCTCGTACGTCTGGCGCGCGCCGTCTGCCGCATCGGCGCGAGCCCGCGCGACGAGCTGCGCCTCGGCGACGTCCTGCGCGTGGACGCCGTACTCGACGACGGCGCCCCCCACGCCCGCGCCGTCGAGCGTCTGCACGGAGGCGACGTCGAGGTCCGGCCGCCTGTAGTTGTAGTCGTGCGCGACGTGGACGCCCGGCACGAGGCGCCGACGACCGCGGAGCTCGAACACGTCGCGCCGCTCGCCGCGGCCGCGGAACCGCGCCTCGCCGCCGTCGGCGAAGCCCGCGCCGCTGTCGGTGAAGCAGACGCGATCGACGTCGCCGTCCTGCTCGAAGTGGTACGCGATGCCGACGTGCTCGGCGAGGCGCGAGACGAACGCGAGGTCGGTCTCCTTGAACTGCGTGACGTGCTCGCGCGCCGGGTAGCGCGCCGTGAGGCGCAGCGCCGCGTCGGCGCCGATCGAGAGGCCGACGTCCTCGAGCTTCTGCTGGATGATCTCCGGGACGGTGCGGTCGAGGTAGATGGCCTGCTTCGCGACGAAGCCGAGCTTCGCGATGCGCGGCGCGACGCGGAGCCGGTGCGTCCGCGCGTCGGTTTCGGTCTCGAGGCCGTCCTCGATCTCGACGATCAGCCCGTGCACGCGGCGCTCACCGCCTGCGCCGGAGAAGCGCAGCGTCACCTCGAGGCCGGGCACGAGCGCGTCGCCGGCGCCGCCCTTGTCCCGGGGAACGACGTCGACGACGAAGGAGAACGGCCGGGAAATGCGCTCGTCGCCCACGACGCGACGCACGAACAGCGCGTCCTCGTCGAACGCCGACGACGAGAGGCCGAGCTCGACGATCCGGGCTTCGCTCATGCCGGGAAGCAGACGTCACCCAAGGTATCCCACGCAAGCCAATTGCATTTCGCGACGACGCGAGTCGACGTATCGTCGGTCGCCATGGCAGGGCACGGCGAGAACGACGTCACCGCGCGCGGCAAATACGCGCTGCTCTCCACGCCGTACTACGCCGAGCACCCCCGATCGAAGGCGCCGCTCACGAGCTACGTGCGGCTCGGCGCCGCGAGCACGACGTGGGCGCAGGATCAGGGCGGCGACCTCGTCGCAGGCGCCGCGAGCGCCGGTTGGACCGACGACGCGCTCCACACCGGCGGCGGCGTGCGCGATCACACCGACGGCCACCGGATCCAGACGACGCGCGGCCACAAGGTCGACGTCATCGCCGGCAGCTACAAGCGCGTGCTCGCGAAGGATCCCGCCTCGAGCGCGAGCTACCTGCGCGAGGACCACGCCATCGGCGACGACGGCAAGGTCACGCTGAAGACGCAGAAGAAGGGCGTCAGCGAGCAGATCGACACGAGCGGCGATCGTCAGGAGACGTTCACCGGCACGAGCGACAAGCGCACGCGCGGCGCGCGCTCGGGCGAGATGTTCTCGCCCAAGGTCACGAGCGCCGTCTCGAAGAAGAGCGCGGCGACGTCGAGCGCGAGCGCGAGCTCCGGCGAAGCCTCCGACGAAGCCTCGGACGACGAGTCCGACAACGAGGCGACGACCGACGCCAAGGGGTCGACGGCCGAGTCCGACGACACCGGCGCCAAGGTCGACGACGAGGCGACGGGCGTCGACCTGACGACGTCGCTCAAGGGCGTAGGCAACGAGCTCAACGGCGGGCTGATCATCGCCGACGAGACGATCGCCGCCGTGAAGCTCAGCTACGACATCGTCGGCGTGATCGACGAGGCCGAGCTCGCGCTCCTCAAGCACGAGGCGACGATCGCCGCGCAGATCATCTCGGAGACGTGGGCGGGCGACATCCACGAGACCACCAACGCGCTCGACATCTGCGAGAACGTCATCGCCGTGAACATCCTCGACACGACCGAGGCCGTCGCCTCGACCGAGGTGATCACCGTCATCGGCGCGCTCACGTCGGCGACGACGGCCGCGACGATCAACGAGCTCGTGACGTGCCCCGCCGTCACCGACACCCTCATCGGCAACATCGTCGACACGGTGATCGGCACGGAGACGGAGATCATCGTCGGGTCGTGGTCGGAGAACATCTTCGGCAACGCGGCCGAGCTCGTCCTCGGGTTGAAGGAGGAGGTCACCCTCGCCGCCGCGATCGACATCAAGGCCGGCGGCTTCCTCGACATCGCGATCGGGCTCCTCGTCGAGCTCACGATGGCGGTGAAGACCGAGGTGGTGCTCGGCGAGACCGTGAACGTGAACCTCGCCGACAAGACCGAGATCACCGGGGGCAAGAAGGCCGAGTACGAGCTCTCCGACTTCACGAAGAGCACCCTCGGCAAGATCGAGCTCGTCGCGACGATGCTCCACCTCTGCTGACGCTCGGCGATGAGGACGCGGAACCAGACGGGCCTCTCCTTCGGCGCGAAGGCGACGTCGCTGCGGCCGCCCGAGCCGTCGGCGGCGTTCTTCGTCCGCGGCCTCTTCCAGCTCGTGCACGACGGCTCGATGTGCCTCACGATCGACGCGCCGGCCGAGCGCGCGTCGCTGTCCGGCGATCGGTACGAGGACGACGACGTCGAGCGCGCGGGCGAGCTCGTCCATCCGAGCGATCTCGCCGATTGGAAGCTCAACGCCGAGGTCATGCTGCGCGGCACGTGCCACGCGCCCGGCGGCGCGCCCGTGACCGAGTGTCCCAGCCACTTCGCGGTCGGCGCGTGGTCGAAGTCGCTGGTCGTCACCGGCCCGCGCGTGTGGGTCGACTCGCTGCTCGGCGCGGTGCCGTCCGACCTCGTCGCGTTCACGTCGGCGCCGATCGGCTGGTCGGCGGCGTTCGGCGGGCCCGGGCACGCGGCGAACCCCGTCGGAAAGGGCCTCGGGACCCAGCAGCTCCCGAACGTGGAGGACGCGCGCGATCGCGTGCGACGCAAGGGCGACCGGCCGACCCCGGCCGGCTTCGGGCCGATCAACGCGACGTGGCCCGCGCGCGTCGCGAAGGCCGGCAAGGCGTACGGTCGCGCGTGGTCGAAGACGCGCGCGCCTTATTTCGCCGAAGATCTCGACCCGTCGTACTTCCACGCGGCGCCCGCGGATCAGCAGCTCGAGGGCTTCTTGCGCGGCGACGAGGCGGTCGTGCTCCACAACCTGAACGCGACGCACGCCGTGCTGCGCACGCGGCTCCCTGGGGTTCGGCCGCGCGCCTTCGTGAGGGACGTCGACGGGAACGCGAAGGAGATCGCGCTGCGCCTCGACACGCTGTCCGTCGACGGCGACCGCGCAGAGGCGGCGCTCGTCTGGCGCGGCCTCGAGCCCGTCCGCGACGCGCTGCTCGAGGAGCTCGCGTTCGCGCTCGTCGTCACCGAGCGCCTCGACGAGCCGCGCGCGCCGGCGGATCGCTACCTCGCCGAGCTCGAGGCGTTCGCCGCCGACCCGACGGGCGCCGTCACGGCGTCGAAGCGGGCGCTCGCCGAGCTCGACGCGAAGATCCCCGCGGGCGCGCCCGCGACGACCGACGCCGCGGCGGCCGTGGCGAAGCGCCTCG
>DASYCF010001177.1:0-3660 GCA_036500365.1 Byssovorax sp. | reverse complement strand
GAGGGCGCGAGGAGCGAAGAGACGGGGGCGCCGATCAGCGCCTCGCCCTCGAGCTGGCAGAGGTGCGCCGCCGCCGCGTTCACGTCCGTGATCCTGCCGTCGCGATCCCAGGCCAGCATCGCGTCCCCGGACGTCTCGAGGATCATCGCGAGCCGCCGCTCGCGCGCCGTCGACAGCACGCGGGCGGCGCCGTCGCCGAGCGCCGCCGCGATCTCACCGAGCAGCTCGAGGTCCGCGGCGCCCGCCTCGCCCGCGGCGCGGAACGCGAACATGAGCTCGCCGACCACGAGCGCCGGCGCCGCGCTCACCGCGAGCGGAAACGACACGTACGAGCCGTAGCCCGCCGCGGCGGCGCGACGCTCGAAGTCTCCGCCGCGCGCGCCGTCGTCGCAGAGGTAGCGCTCGCGACGCTGGTAGATCGCCTCGTCCGCGGCCGGGGCGGTGGGCACGCGCTCTCCGAGCGGGACGATGCGCTCGGCGAGGGTCGCCGACGCCGCGTAGAGCCGCTTGTGGCGGCGCACCTCCGGGGCGCCGGGCGGCGTCGCGAACGGGCCCGTCGTGAGCGGCTCCTCGGGCGTGAGGATGCCCATGTGCAGGAACGGAACCCACGCTCGGATCGCGCTCGCGAGCTCCTGGAACGCGTCGCCGATGAGCGGGTCTGCGTGCCGCGCGACGACGCGCAGCGCGTCGTTCACCGCCTGGAGGGAGCGCTCGCGCGGCGTCATGGCGCCGCCGTCGTCGGCGCGCTGGCCGATGGGGTCGCCGAGTCGCTCGGCGGCGAGGCGCCGATCCGCTCGGAGCCCCGCGTACACCGCTCGAGGAGCCGCTCGGTCGCCTCGTGTCGCGCGGCGCTGACGCTCGGGTGCGCCGCGTACGCGCCGAACCACCGCCGCGCCGCCGCGACGTCGCCGGTCGCGCACGCGACGACGACGCGCAGACGCTCCGCCTCGATCTCGACGCGCGCGATCGCGATGCGCGTGGCCAGCGCTCGGTCGAGGCGATCGCGCGCCTCGGTGAAGTTGCCAGAGGAATAGAGGTGCCGACCGAGCAGGTAGAGCGGCAGCCCGTCGTTCGGCGCGGCCTCGCTCCATGCGCCGAGGAGCTCGGCGGCGAGCGTTCGATCGATCGCGCGCCCCGGCTCACCGATGAGCTGCGCGACGACGGCGCGGCGCGCGCGCGGCTCGGCGGCGGCGGCGATCTTGACCTCGATCGTCCGCAGCTCGTCCTCGTCGAGCACGCGGGGCATCACCTCGCGGTATCCGCGCAAGGCGCCGTCGACGTCGCCCGTCGCCAGCGCCAGGTCGGCGAGCTCCTCACGCGCGCGGTCGCGCTGCACGACGCGCAGCTCGGCGTCGTCCGCGAGCGCCTGGTACGCGGCCTTCGCGCCCGCGACGTCGCCCGCGCGCTCGAGGGCGCGCGGCTTGCCGAGCTTCGCCCCGAAGTCGCCCGGGTCGAGCGCGAGCGCCTGAGCGTACGCGTCGATGGCGGCGCGCTCGTCGCCCGCGGAGCGCAGGCGCTCTGCTTTGTCCTTGCACGAGTCGACGACGTGCGGACATCGGCGCCCGAACACGGCGGGGCGGTCGAACCGCGCCTTGGCGACGGCCTTCGTCGCGTCGGGCAGCGTCACGTGGTCGAGATCCTCGTGCCACTTCGCCTCGAGGTCGGCCCACGACGAGCTCGTCACCGCGTCGAGGGGCGCGCCGCCGTACCAAGCGTTCACGGCCGCCGAGCCGAACCGCGCGTGGACGAAGCCGACGAACGCGCCGCTCACCGTGTACGCGGTGCTCGCGTTCTCGCCGAGGAAGCCGAGGCCGAACAGGCGCTTCAGCGGCGGGAGCAGGCCGAGATCCTTCATCGCCTTCGCCCACTCGCGCGGCGTGAGCTCTCCGTCGGGCGGCGCGGCGGCGACGGCGACGCCCTCGATGAGCCCGGGGTTCGGCACGAGGCCGCCGAGCGAGCCCGCGATGCGGAGCGGGCCGTGTCCGACCGAGGCCGCGAGCACGTGCATGATCTCGTGGCCGAGCACCGGGTGCGGGTACCCGGACGCCTGCACGTAGACCTCGTGGCGCCACGGCTTCGCGATGTTCGTCTCGGCCGCGCCCATCAAGAGCGCCTTCTGCGCCGGAGAGTCGAACACGTACGCCGTGATCTTGGGCGGCCCGGCCGTGCCGAACCACGCCTCCCCGGCGGCGACGTGCGCCTCGCACTCGCCGAGGAGCCGCTTCGCGGCGTCGACGCCCATCGCCCGCGGGTACACGACGTCGCAGCGGGCGCCCCCCTCGAAGCCGCCGAGGTCGGCGGCGATGGTCGAGGCGGTGCTCCAATGGTGCAGTTTGTTTCCCTCGACGATCGACGCCCCGCTCGCGAGGAGCGCGGCGCCGCCGAAGACGAGCAGCCCCGGCCGCCCGATGGCCTGGAAAGCGAGGCGGCCGTCGGCGTCGTGCGCGAGGTGGAGCGCCGCGACGAACCCGGCGAACAGCGTCGCAAGCGACGCCGCCCGATACGAGAGGAGCCCCGACGTGTCGATCACCGTGTCGTAGAGGGTCCCGCTGAAATAGCCCACGAACGGGTCGTAGGCGAAGATCATGGGGCTCGTGTAGAAGCGGCTCAGGCCGATGGCGATCGAGAGGAGCGGCGCGGCGAGGGCGAGCGCGACGGCGAGCGCGCGGCGGCTCCTCGGTACGCGCGGCGTGGCGCCCGACGCGCTCGAGAAGGGCGCTGGCGCGCGCGGGCGCGCGATCTCCGCGGCGGCGGCGCCCCAGGCGCCGGCGAGCATCGCGCCGATGAAGGGACCGAGCGCATAGAGCGCGGCGCCCTGCGCGAGGTCGCAGACCCCCACGCGGAGCGCATGGACGAGCGTCGTCGCGAAGCCGATCGCGGCGAACGTCGCGCCGATCGCGACTCCCCGGCAAAACGCGTCGAACGGCTCGGCGCCCGGCCTCGTCGGCGGCCCCTCGACGCTCCACTCGCCGGAGAGCTCGATCGCGGTCGTCACAGCCGCGACGGAAGGCACGACCAGGCCTGCGGCGAGCGCGATCTCGTAGCCCGGGCCGCCGAACAGCGGCGAAAATCCCACGGCGCCGAGCGCCGCGGCCACGACCGCCGCGCCGAAGATCGCCGAGTTGGTGCGGAGAAACGCTCTCACAGGGCTCGGGTGCGCGGAGGGCTCTTCGACGCGCGGGGCCGCCGCGGCCCCGGCCTGACGGCGATACTCGATCCCGCGCTCGACAGTGGGATGAAAACCCGCGGCGGCCGTAACCGGTCCCTGTTGCGCCGGCGGCTACATGCTGTTAGCTCTTGGGCTTGCCCGCTCTCGCGGTGGTCGGACCGCGGGCCGGGGATAAATCCACGCCTTGCACGTAGAACTCGAGGACGCGCCGTGCATGGTTCGCTGCGTGGTGGGTCGGTAAGCGCTCCCTTAACTGGACGGGTGGTTCGCAATGCAAAAGGATCTCGCTCTCATTCTCGGTTCGCTCGTCGTCACGGGCCTCGCTGTCGGCTCATCGGCCGTTGGCTGCTCGGCTGACGTCTGTGCTCCGGCCCCGGAGTGCAACTCGTGTGCCGTCGTGGCTTGCCACACCGGCTGCACGACTGGGTGCAACACCACGGGCTGCACGACTGGCTGCACCACGGGCTGCACGACTGGCTGCACCACGGGCT
>DASYCF010001176.1:0-5021 GCA_036500365.1 Byssovorax sp. | reverse complement strand
CCGCGCATATGCCGTCGACGACGTTCTGGCCAGCCGGGCTCGCGTTCGGCATCACCCTCCTCCTCTGGGGTGTGGTCACCTCCTTGGTCATCGTCGCCTTCGGCGGCGCCGCGATCGTGGTCGCCCTGGCGGGCTGGATTGGAGAGATTCGGCGTGAAGCGAAAGCGCAATAAGCCGCGAGCCTCCGTGGCCCCGACCGAGGCGAGCGCGCCGGCGAGCGCGCCGCCCGTCGAGCCGGTCGCTGCCGAGGCGCCCGAGACCGGACACCCCGAGGCGCCGCCCGCGAGCGCAGACCAGCTCGCGCGGCGTCGCGTCCTCGCGCGCGTCACCCTCACGCTCGCCGGCGCGGGGGCGGCGGCGCTCGGCGCGCCCGTCGTCGGCTTCGTGGTCGCGCCGCTGTTCAGCGAGAACCCGCGCGAGTGGCGCCCGGTCGGCGCCGTCGAGGACTTCGAGGTCGGACGAACGGTGAAGGTCGACTTCGTCGATGCTTCTCCGCTCCCGTGGGCGGGCGTCACGTCGAAGACCGCCGCGTGGCTCCGAAGGGTGACCGAGGGCGAGTTCGTCGCGTACAGCATCAACTGCGCGCACCTCGGCTGCCCCGTTCGCTGGCTCGCGGACGCCCACCTCTTCATGTGTCCTTGCCACGGCGGCGTGTACCACGAAGACGGCACCGTCGCGGCGGGCCCGCCGCCGCACCCGCTGTCGCAGTACCCCGTCCGCGTTCGCGACGGCCACGTCGAGATTCGCACCGACCCTCTCCCGATCGGCTGAACATGAAGGAGCTGCTCGCCCGCATCTGGTCGTTCGTCGACGACCGCATCGGCGTCACGTCGACGCTGAAGCCGGTGATGGAGCACCCCGTGCCGAAGGGCGCGCGCTGGTGGTACGTGTTCGGGAGCGCCACGCTCGCCGCGTTCGCGATCCAGGTGCTGAGCGGCGTGACGCTCGCGTTCTCGTACATCGCGTCGTCCTCGCAGGCGTACGAGACGCTGCTCTTCATCACGAACAACGCGCCCTTCGGCCGGCTGCTCCGCGGGCTTCACTACTATGGCGCGTCGGCGATGGTGCTGATGGTCGGCCTGCACATGGCGCAGGTCTACCTCCATGGCTCGTTCAAGTTTCCGCGCGAGATGAACTGGACGACGGGGGTGCTCCTCCTGTCGTTGACGCTCGTGATGGGGTTCACGGGTCAGCTCCTCCGCTGGGATCAGAACGCCACGTGGTCGGTGGTCGTCGGCGCCGAGCAGGCCGGGCACCTGCCGCTCATCGGCGATCGCGTGGCGCGCTTCATCCTCGGCGGCGCCACCGTGGGCGGCGCGACGCTGAGCCGCTTCTTCGTCATCCACGTGTTCTTGATACCGGCGCTGATCTTCGTCTTCATCGGCGTTCACCTCCTGCTCGTCCTCCGGCACGGCATCGCGGAGCCGCCGATCGAGGGCCACCTCGTCAACCCAAAGACGTACCGGAAGAAGTACCACGATCACCTGAAGACCGACGGGGTGCCCTTCTGGCCTGACGCAGCTTGGCGTGACGCCGTGTTCTGCGTCGCGATGATCGCCGGAATCATCCTCCTCGCCTATTTCATCGGGCCGCCCGAGATCGGCGCGCCGCCCGATCCGAGCAACATCACGGCGGATCCGCGGCCGGATTGGTACCTGCTCTGGTATTTCGCCGTGCTGGCGCTGATCCCGCCGAACCTCGAGAGCTACGTCATCGTCCTCGCGCCGATGGTGATCGGAGGCCTCCTGTTCTCGGTGCCGCTGCTCTCCAACAAGGGAGAGCGCCACCCGCTCCGGCGGCCGTGGTCGATCGCGGTCGTCGTGTCGACGGCGGTCATGATCGGCTCGCTCTGGATCCTCGGCGCGCGCTCGCCCTGGTCACCGAACTTCGACGCGAAGCCCCTCAGCGCCGCCACGGTGGGCGCGACGAGCGGACCCATCGCAGAAGGCGCGCGCCTGTTCCACGCGAAGGGGTGCTTGAACTGCCACCTCATCGACCACGAGGGCGGCCGCCGCGGCCCCGACCTGAGCCACATCGGCGGCCTGCTCACGCCCGACGAGATGACCATTCGCATCTCGAACGGCGGCAAGAACATGCCCGCCTTCGCGAGCACCCTGAGCCCCGCCGAGCTCGACCTGCTCGTCCAGTTCCTCGCCTCGCGACAGGGTCCCGCGCACAAGAGCGGCCCCGCCGAGGCGCCGCGATAAGGCGTCCCCCTCGAGCCGCGTCGACCGCATCGTCGTTGGTTCTCGCACGATGATGCCCTTTGCCCGGTCCGTGCTCCCGATGTCGGTCGCGCTCGCCGCCACCGTCGTCGCCGTCGGCGCTGCGTGCGGGAGCGCGCCGCCGCAGCCCGTCCGCGCGGCGCCTGCGTCGACCATCGCACCGAGCGCTCGTGCCGCCGATCACCTCGTCGTCTGGATCCGCGGCTCGAGCGTCGGCGTCGTCGGTCGTCCCGCGCCGCTCGCGGACCTGACGGCACCAGCTGCGCCGACGCCGGCGCCCGCACTGGGCGGCGGCAGCCTGATGATCGCTCCGCTCGCGGACGCGCTCGACGAGGCGCGGCGCGCGGGGCGCCTCGGCGACCGCCTCGAGGTCGTGCTCGATCCCGAGACCCCGTACGAGGCTCTCGTTCGCGTGCTCTTCACGGCGGGCCAGCGCGAGGTGTGGGGCTGCGACCTCCGAGAGGACCGCCGGGGAGGCCGCGCGCTCTCGTTCGATTTCCCGGAAGTGCGCGCGCCGTCATCACCGATCGACCGCGACCACCCGCCGCTGCACCTCTCGGCGCTCGTCGTCTCCGCTGGTGTCGCGCTCAAGGTGTCATCGGGCAACATCGCGCCCGGCTGCGATCACGAGGACGCGGGCGTGGCGATCCCGCGCACGGACGCGGGCCTCGACCTCGCGGCGCTCCGCGCGTGCGCGGTCAAGCTCAAGGCGCTCCGGCCCTGGTTCGCCGACGAACACACGGTGACGCTCAGCGCCAATCCCGCGACGCCGTTTCGCGAGGTGATGGACGTCGCCGTCGCGCTGCGCGGCGACGACGGCGCGCTCTTTCCCCGCGTGCAGTTCGGCGTCGTTCGCTAGGAGCCGCGCCACCGCGGAGCGACGCCTCAGGCCACCGCGACCTGCTCCGCGCTGCGCTTGCCGCCCGCGCTCAACGTGGCGGTCTCGTTGATCTTCACGCTGACGAGCTTCGAGACGCCGGGCTCCTGCATCGTCACGCCGTAGAGCACGTCGACCGACTGCATCGTGCGCTTGATGTGCGTGATCAGGATGAACTGCGAGTGGTCCGTCATCGAGCGGATCGCCTCGTTGTAACGGGCGACGTTCGCCTCGTCGAGCGGGGCGTCGACCTCGTCGAGGATGCAGAACGGGCTCGGCTTGTACTGGAAGATGGCGAAGATGAGAGACACGGCGGTGAGCGCCTTCTCGCCGCCGCTCATGAGCTCGATGTTGCCGAGCTTCTTGCCCGGCGGCTGCGCGAGGATCTCGATGCCGGTCTCGAGCATGTCGTCCGGGTTCGTGAGCCGGAGCTCCGCCTGGCCGCCGCGGAACATCTTCGGGAAGAGCAGCTTGAAGCGCGCGTTCACGCCCTCGAACGTCGTCTTGAAGAGCCGCTTCGACTCCTTGTTCATCTGCGCGATGGCCTTGTCGAGATCGTCGAGCGCCTTCTCGAGGTCCTTCTGCTGCTCGTCGTAATACGTGAAGCGCTGCTCGGCCTCGGCGTGCTCGCGCACCGCGTCGACGTTCACGGGGCCCATGCGATCGATGAGCTCGCCGAGCTCGACGATGCGCGAGCGGTGCGCCGCGTCGACCATCGGGCGCTTGTGGTAGTCGCCGACGACGCGCGCGAGCTCGAGGCCGCGAAACTTCTCCTTCACGCCCTCGAAGAGGTGCTTCTCCTCGATGGCGAGGCGCTGCAAAGCCATCTCGTGCGCGCGGAGGCGCTCACCGGCCTCGGTCACGGCCTTGCGCAGATCCTTGAGGTCGACCTCGCGCAGGGCGAGCTCCTCGCGCGCGGCCTCGAGCTTCTGCTTGGCGTCGGCGCTCGCGGCGTGCGCGGCGTGCGCGGCCTCGACCGCGTCGACGAGCAGCTCGCGCGCCATCATCACGACGGCGGCCGCCTCGCCCGCGCCGCGCGCCGCGTTCGTGCGCTCGTCGTCGAGGCGCGTGATGCGACCCTGGAGCTCGTCGACCGAGCGGCGCAGGCGCTCGACCGTGCCGCGCGCCGCGTTCGCCCGCTCCTTGACGCGCGCGAGCTTCACCTTGCGATCGGTGACGATCGACTGCTGGCCGAGCACGCGCTCGCGCCAGTCGGCGGCGAGCATCTCGGCGTGCTCGAGCGCGGCCTTGCCGCCGTCGCGCGCGACCTTGCCGGACTCGAGGCGCTCGCGCGCGCCGGTCTCTTCGTCGGTCGCCTGCTCGAGCGACGCGACGAGCGCCTCGAGATCGTGGTCGACGGCCGCCTTGCGCTTCTCGTTCGCGGCGGCCTGATCCTCGGCGCGGCGGAGATCCTTCTCGGCCGTGACGAGCGCGATCTCGCCCTGGTGCGCCTCGGTGCGGGCGCGCTCGAGCGCCGTCGAGACCTCGGTCAAGCGGAGTCGGAGCGCCTGCTGCTCGTCGAGGAGCGCCGTCACCTCGTCGGAGCGCTTGGCGACGACGCCGTGCAGCTCGCGCATCTCGCGCTTCTGCTCGATCATGCCGGCCGCGACCGCGTCGCCCGAGCCGCCGGAGACGCGGCCGCCCTCGCGGACCACGGTGCCGTCGAGCGCGACGAGCGCGGCGCGCACGCCGCTCCGCGACAGCGCGATCGCGTGCGCCGCCGTCTCGACGACGATCGCGTCGCCGACGAGGGCGCGCACGAGCGCCTCGTCGTCGGGCGCGAACGACAGCAAATCGGCGAACCTACCGACGACGCCCTCGCCCTCGACGCGCTCGGCCCCGAGGCCCGCGACGAACGGCGGTCGGCGCGCCACGAGCTCGGCGCGCCCGCCGGACTCCTCCAGCGGCGCGAGCACGGT
>DASYCF010001175.1:0-5638 GCA_036500365.1 Byssovorax sp. | reverse complement strand
CTCGGCGTGCTCGAGGCGCACCGCCGCCTCGCCCTCCTCGACGTCGACGACGCCGCGCATCGCCTCGTCGGTGGCCGCGCGCGCCGCGGCGAGGTCACCGCGCGCCCGCTCGAGCCGGGCGAGCACCGCGAGCGCGTACGGTCGCATGGTCGCGATCACCGAGGCCGACGCCGCCGCGCGCGCCGCCTCCTCCCGCGCCGCGTCGAGCTTGCCAGCCGCGAGGAGGATCTCGGCGAGGTAGACCCGCGAGCCCGCCTCGAGGCGCTTGTCGCCGTGAGCCTCGAGCGCGCGGAGCGCCGCCCGCTCGATCTCTTCGGCCTCGGCGAGCCGCCCGCGCCGCGCGACGACCGGGCCGAGGTTGTGGAGCACGGCGGCCTCGACGTTGCGCAGGCCCATCACCTGGCTGTCGGCGAGCGCGCGCCGCAGCGTGGCCTCCGCGGCCTCGTCGTCGCCGAGCAGCGCCTGCGCGTAGCCGACCGCGGAGCGCGCGAGGCAGGTGCGCCGGCGATCGTTCGCGCGATCGAAGAGCTCCCACGCGCGGCGCTGCTCGACGAGGCTCGCGCTCACGTCGCCGAGGCGACGCCCCGCCTCGGCGCGGTACACCGCGCGCCACGCGCCGGCGAGCGCGTCGTCCGTGTCGCCCGCGACCTCGGCGACCCGCGCCGCGCCGCCCGCATCGCCGAGGAACAGCAGGTTGAGCGCGGCGAACCACAGGGCGCGGGCGCGCGGCGCGTGATCGGCGGCGGCGCCCTCGACGCGCTCGAGGGCGCGCGTCAGCTCGAGGACGCGCGCGTCGTTGCCGAGGCGAAGGTTCGCCGTCACCGCGAGCTGGGTCGCCTCGAACCATCGCTCCTCGCCCGGGTCGTAGCCCGCGAGCGCGTCGTCGGCGGCGCGCGCCATCGGCTCGATCTCGCCGCCCCAGTACTGCGCCTCGGCCTGCGCGCGGCGGAGGTCCGCGAGCACGCGACCCGACGCGCCACACCGGACGCCGCGGCCCGCGCGCTCGACGGCGGCGGCCCACTCGTGCCGCTCGACGGCCTGCTCCGCCGCGCGGCCGAACCAGGGCGCCGCGCGCGCGCCGTCGCCGGTCTTCTGCCAGTGCTCGGCGACGAGGAGCGCGTCTTGCTCGCCGACCTCCTCGAGCCACGTCGCGGCGAGCTTGTGGCCGAGCGCGCGGTCGTCGGGAAGGAGCATGCCGTAGGCGGTGGCGCGCACGACCTCGTGGCGGAACGCGTACTCGTCTTGCCCTTGAAATCGGCTCTCGGGACGCGCATGGACGAGCTCGGCTTCGCACAGCGCGCGCAGCCACGCGCGCGCGTCCGTCCCGCCGAGGAGCGCCGAGACGGCGCCGTCCCAGAAGGTGCCGCCCATGACCGACGCCGCGCGGAGGACGCGGCGCGCCTCGGGCTCGAAGCTCACGAGGCGCTGCTCGACGATCGCCAGCACCGACTCCGGCACGGAGTCCTCGTGGCCCTCGGCGACGGCGCGGATCAGCTCTTCGAGGAAGAACGCGTTGCCGGCGGCGCGCTCGACGAGCTTGGTCACCGCGGGCGCGCTCGCGCGATCGCCGAGCACCTCGCGCACGAGCCGCTCGCCGGCCTTGCGCGACAGCGCGCCGAGCTTCACCTCCTGCAGCTCGCGCTCGGCCCACAGGCGCGGGAACATGTCGTGCACCTCGGGCCGCGCGATCGCGAGCACCATCCACGGGAGCTCGCCGAGGTTGCGCAGCGCGCTGTCGGTGTAGCTCACGGTCGCGCCGTCGCCCCAGTGGAGATCCTCGAGGATCATCAGCACGGGGTGCGCGGCGCACTCGGCCCGCACGAAGTCCTCGAACGCGCGGCGCGTGTTGTCGGCCATCACGATCGCCTCGGCGCGCGCGGCTCGGAGCGGAACGTCGTCGTCGTCGGGGAACGGCGCGCCGAGGATCTCGCCGAGGAAGTGCGTGACGCGCGCGCGATCGATCTGCGGGACGTGCCGCGCGACGCGTGCGGCGATCTTCGCGCGGAGCCGCTCGATCGGCTCGCCGTGGCGCATCCCTGCCGTCGACATGAGCGCCTGCCGGATGATGCCGAGCGGGCTGCCGATGCGCATGACGTCGCCGCGGCCGACCCAGATCTCGACGTCGGGCGACGCGGCGCGGAGACGGCGGACGAGCTCGTAGGCGACGCGCGACTTGCCGACGCCCGCCGCGGCGCTCAGGAGCACGGGCTGCGGCCGCTCGTCCTCGACACAGGCCTCGAAGTAGGTCGAGAGCACGCGGAGCTCGGCGTCTCGGCCGACGCACGTGGTCGGCTTGCCCATGAGCGTGCGCGCGGGCTCCTCCGCCGCGCGCTCGCGCAGGAGCGCGCCGCCGCGGAGCTCGAAGCGGCCCTCGAGCATCGCCGCGCTCACCTCGTCGACCGCGATCGCGGGCCCCGGCGCGCGGAGGAGGCGCGCGGCGCGATCGATGGCGTCGCCGACGGGGAGCCGCCCCTGCAGCTGCGCGCGCCCGGTCGCGAGCGCGACGCGCGTCGACGTGTGCGCCGCGAGCGAGAGGGCGAGGCGGGCGGCGCGGTGCACGGCGCCCGTCCCCTCGAGCGCGCACACGACGCTCCCGCCCGCGAGGGCGTGCAGCGCGGCGCCCTCCGCGAGCGCGTCGGCGCGCATGCGCTCGTCGACCTCGCCCGGCAGCGTCTCCGCGTTCATGTCGAGCTCGGCGTGCGCGGTGAGGACGACGCTCACGACGCGGAGCTCGTCCTCGCCGAGCGCGGCGGACCGCGCGGCGACCCCCGCCGCTCGAAGCGACGGGAGCGCGCTCAGCTGCGACAGCTCCCGCGCGAGCTCCGCGCCGTCACGAGGTCGCTCGAGCGCCCTCTTGGAGAGCGTGCGCGCGACGAGCTCGACGAGCGCAGCCGGCGCGTCGGGGAGGATCTCGTCGAGCCGCGGCGGGTCCTCGAGCAGCACCTTCGCGAGGATCGCCATCACGTGCGCGCCGGCGAACGCGGGCGCGCCGGTCAAGCACTCGAAGAGCACGCACCCGAGGCTGAACACGTCGGCGCGCGCGTCGACGTCGCGATCGCCGCGCGCCTGCTCGGGCGACATGTAGCCCGGCGTGCCGAGCGTGACGCCCGTGCGCGTCGCCTGCGAGACGACGCCCGCGCGATCGCGGGCGATGCCGAAGTCGAGGAGCTTCACGCGGCTCGGCTGCCCGTCGCACAGGAACAGGTTGCTCGGCTTCACGTCACGGTGGACGACGCCGCGGGCGTGCGCGGCGCCGAGCGCGGCGGACGTGCGCTGCGCGAGATCGATCGCGTCGGCCGTCGAGAGGCCCTCGCGGGCGAGGCGCGCCTCGAGCGTCTCGCCGACGAGCCACTCCATCGCGAGCCAGCGGGCGCCGCCCGTGTCGCCGCTCGCGACGTGGCGCACGACGCCCGGGTGCTGGAGCTCCGCGAGGAGCCTCGCCTCTTGCGCGAAGCGGCCGCCGTCGGGCACGCCGTGGTGCAAGACCTTGAGCGCTGCGGGCTCGTCGGTCACGCGGTCCCTCGCGCGGAACACCTCGCCCATACCGCCGGCGCCGGCACGCGCGACGAGCTCGAAGCGCTCGCCGACCACGTCCCCGGGCTTCATCCGGCCGAAAGCGTAGTCGACCGCGCGGGGGAACTGCTCGTGACTTCGGGCCTCGAGCAGCTACGGCGTGACGACGGCCAGGTAGCTCCCGCTCGTGCGCGTCGTCAGGGCGAGCGAGCCGAGCGTCAGGGCGCGCGTGAAGCCGCCGACGAGCAGGACGTCGCCCGTCGTCAGCGGCGTGAGCGTCGAGACGGTGGCGAAGCCGGGGAACACGCGCGTCGGATGCGCGAACGTGCCGTCGGCGCCGAGCGTGCGGAGGCGAAGGTCGGACGCGTGGGGCTCCGCGACGATCGCGCGGCCGTCGCTCGTGACCGCGAACGCCGCGGCGCCGACGATGCCCTCCGCGTCGTAGCGCTCGACCCACGCGAGCGTGCCGTCGGCCGCGTACTTGGCGATGGCGACGTCGCTCGCGCCGACCGGCTCGCTCGCGCCGTCGCCGAAATCCGCCTCGCCGCTCACGGTCGCGAACAGGAACGCCTCGCCGGCGTCGTCGACCTGGAGGTCGACCGCGACGACGGCCTTCGAGAAGGTCTGGAGCCAGAGCGGCGCGCCCGTCGCGTCGAACGCGGCGAGGAACGGCAGCGCCCGCGCCGTGCCCTGGGCGGTGAAGCCGCCGCCGAGGTCGAGCCCTTCCTCGAAGGATCCGAGCGTGTAGACGACGCCGCCCGCGCCGGCCGCGACGGTCTGGACGCTGGCAGCGTCGCCGAAGCGCGCGCCCCAGATCGCCTGCCCCGACGAGTCGAACGAGGCGAGGAGGGCGCTGTACGACGAGGGGCTCGGCGGCGCGAGCGAGAGCGAGCCGACGTGCATGACGCCACCCTCGGCGGCCCCGCCGATCGTGAGCAGACCTGCGGCGTCGAACGAGAGCGAGTAGACGTCGCTCCACTGCACGCCGCTCGGCGCGGCGAAGGTCGCGACCGTCGCGGCGGTCGCCGAGCCGTCGTATCGGGCGACGAAGCCCTCCGAGATCGTGTCGTCCGTCGACGTGACGTCGACGCCGCCGATCGTCGCCTTGACGTCGAACCAGCCGGCGCCGGCGACGCCGCCGTCGTTCGCGGCGGCGACCTTCGTGACCTCGGCGTTGCCGGTGATCGACGCGAACCACGTGAACATACCGTCGCGCCGCATCGAGGCCACGACGTTGTCGCTGCCGGCGGCGGCGAAGTCGAGCAGCCCGTTCGCGTAGAGGGTCGGCGCGCCGACGGCGGTGAAGCCGACGCCGATGGTCGCGCCGTCCGGGCTCCGCGCAGCGCCCACGGGCTGGCCGCACGTCATCTTCCGCGCCCACACGACCGTGCCATCCTTCGGAGCGTACATTTCGTTGTCGCACGCGACCGCGCCGCCGCCGGTGCCGCCGGAGGGACCGCCCGTCGACTCACCGCCGCCGGTGCCGTCGCCGGAGCTCGTCGCGCCGTCGCCGCCGTCGCCACCGCCGGAAGGCGTGACGCCGCCGCCGGAGCTCGACGAGCACGCCGCCAGCGCCGTCACGAGCGCGAGCGCCGAGGCGCGCTGCAGAAGCGCCGCGGGCCTCACGCCGCCACCTCCACCGCGCGCAGCACGCGCTCTCGAAGCGCGTCGCGCAGGGGCTTCACCACGTCGACGAGGGCCCGCTCGCGGATGCCGCGCTGCGCGTCGCCGCCCAGCACGCCGAGCGCCGGGATATCCGGGCCGGCGCCGTCGACCCGCGCGTTCATGCGCTGCATGTCCTCGATCGCGGCGTCGATCGCGGAGATCGCGTGCTCACCCGCGCTCGGGAACGCGTCGACGATCCAGCGGAGCGACGCCCACGCGAGCGCGGCGTGGCGCGACTCGTCCTCGGCGACGCGCGTGAGCCCGGCGCGGAGGCCTGCAGCGCAGCCGTCGATCACGGCGAGCGCCTCGGCCGCGCCGATCGTCTCGGTGACGCACGCCTCCCGCGCGAGGCCCTCGACGACGTCGTCGATCGAGGTGGAGAGCAGCGCGCCCGTGACGTCGAGCCGCGACGGGCCCACGCGCCCGCCGAGCGCGCTCGCGATGCCGTACGCGAAGCTCG
>DASYCF010001174.1:0-9298 GCA_036500365.1 Byssovorax sp. | reverse complement strand
GATCGATCTCGACGGGCGCGGCGGCGCGCGGCGCCTCGAGCGCGCGCCGTGGAGCGGCTCGCGAGCGCCGTCGTTCCGCTTCGCGAAGGGCTCGACCGAGGCCGGCGTGCGCGTCGGCGCGGTCGCGCTCGACAAGGTGCTCACCGCGCTCGCGTCGCTCTCGGCCGAGGTGTTCTTGACCGAGGACGAGGCGAAGGCGTCGCGGCCCGACGTCACCGTCACGCTGACGCCCGTCGACGCCGCGCGCCCGAAGGCCGTGATCGCGATCGGCGGTGCGTGCCCGCGCGCCGCCGAGGCCGACGCAGGCGCCGATGTGCCCCGCGTGGTCGCGTTGCGCACGGCGCCCTCGCGCATGGCCGTCTGCGTGCCCGCGGAGCCGATCGACGCGCTCGCGCAGCCCGCGTCCGCGCTCGTCGATCTCCGCGCGGTCGGCGCCGCCGCCGACGAGGTGACCGAGGTCGCGATCTCGTCGGGCGATCGAACGCTCGACCTCGCGCGGTCGGGCGCCGAGTGGCACATGCGAACGCCCGCAGATCGCCGCGTCGACGCCGAGACGGGGCGCGTGTTCCTCGGGGGCTTGCTCGGCGTCGAGGGGACCGCGCTCGCGCCCGGCCACGCCGTCGAAGCGAGGTCGACCGCGCGCGTCCTCTCGCTCGCCAGCGCCGAGGGTCACGAAGCCGACGGCGGACGCGGCGAGCGCGTCGAGGAGCTCACCTTCGGCGCGCCCGAAGGCGACGTCGTGTACGTACGCCGCAGCGAAGACGGGGCCGTGCTCGCCGTGCCGATCGCGCGCGCCGCCGCCCTCACGCCGAGCGACCTCTCGCTGCGCGCGCGCAAGATCGTCGACGAAGCGCTCGCCGAGCTGCACGCGATCCGCGTCGAGGGCGCCGGCTTCACGCAGCGCGTCGAGCGACGCGACGGCGGCCATTTCGAGCTCGTCGAGCCCAAGATGACGGGCCTCACCGCCGACGCGGGCCTCGCGAGCGACCTCGCCGCCGCCGTCGCGTCACTGACCGCCGATCGATGGATCGCGGACCAGGACGACGGCACGCACGCGCTCGATCCGCCGCGCGTCACGGTCACCGCCGAGTTCCGCGCGGACGAGTCGTCCGCGCCGCGCGTCGTCACGATCGTCCTCGGCGCGTCGACGGACGCCGGCTTCTTCGCCGCCCGTAAGGGCACGCCGGGCGTCTTCGTGGCGCCGTACGCCTTCGCCGACGCCGCCGAGCGGTGGCTCGTCGACCGCGGCGCGCTCTCCGTCGACGCCGCCAGCGTCACGGCGATCTCCGTCTTCCGCGGCAAGCGCGACAAGCCCGTCGTCAAGCTCGCGCGGCGCGGCGACGCGTGGTCGGTCGAGGCGGGCGCGCTGCCCGCCGACGCCGACGCGGGCTCCTTCGCTGGCCTGCTGGGAGATCTCGTCGCCGAGGGCGCGATCACGCTCGGCCCGCCGCGCAAGCTCGAGGGCATGAGCCCGCCCGCCCTCACGATCCGCGTCGCCCGGGCCGGCGCCGACGACGCCGTGATCACGCTGGGCGCGGGCGACACGTACCGCGGCGTCAACGTCGTCTACGCGCGGCGGGAGGGCGTCGACGCCACGTTCGCCGTCGCGCGCGACCACGTGCAGCCGCTGCTCGACCTCGCGCCTCGCTGAAGAGGTCCGAAATCGGAGCGCGGGCAGCGCGGCGCGCCGCTCACGCGGCGATCTCGTGGCGGGGCCGAGGCGATCGTGGAGTGCTCGTGGAAGGCGACGCGACCCTGGAACTGCGGCCGTGCGCTCGCCGTTTCCGCCGCATGCGCGCTCTCTATCGCTGGGGCTTCGCCGTGCAGCTCACCCTCGTCGTGCTCGCGTCCGTCGGCGCGTACACGGGCGTCTTGCCCACCCAGGCCACCGCCATCCCCGGCTCCGACAAGGTGGGGCACTTCTTCATGATCGGTCTGCTCTCGTTCTTCCTCGACGGCGCGATCGCGGCGCACGAGAGCGACGCGGCGCTCGCTCGTCGCGATGTCCGCGTGCTCGGCGCGCGCGTCCCCCTCGCGGCGGCGGCGGTGCTGCTCGTGGCGGGCCTCGAGGAGTACCTGCAGCGCCTCTCGCCGCGCCGCGACTCGAGCATCTACGACTACCTCGCCGACGTGCTCGGCGTCGTCGCGCTCACCGCGCTCTCGCGCTACCTCGAGCCGGTGCTTGCGCGCGCGCTCGACCGGGGGGCATCCTCGCCGTCGTGAACGCGAGGGTCGCGCTGCGGTACGTCATGGCCGTCGCGATGATCGGCGTCGGAGTCGACCATTTCGTGAACGCGGCGCCGTTCGCGTCGATCGTCCCGAAGGCGCTCCCGGCGCCGCTCGCGCTCGTCTACATCAGCGGCGCGGCGGAGATCCTGGGTGGCGTCGGCCTGCTGATCGAGCGCACGCGCCGAGCTGCCGGCATCGGCCTCATCGCGCTCTACGTCGCCGTCTTCCCGGCCAACGTGAACATGGCCGTGAACCACCTGCCGCTCGGCGACACCGTCGTGCCGCCGGCGCTCGCGTGGGCGCGGCTGCCGCTCCAGGCGGTGTTCATCGCGTTGGCCTACTGGGTCGCCGTCCGCCGCGAGCCCGCGGCGGGCTGACAAAACCGAAGAGGCCGCTCGTCAGCGGCCTCCCCTACGCCGGGCGCCCGAGACGCTCAGGTCACCCAGTGGCCGGCGACCCACTCCCAGCGCTTGTTGCCGTCCTTCTTCCAGTGGCCTTGCTCGTACTTGTGGCCGTTCCGGACCGTGTCCCAGTGGCCCTCGACCCAGTCGAAGTGGTGGCCATCCCACTTGTAGTAGCCCTTCACCCAGAGCATCTTCTCGTGCGGCGCGCGGCCGTGCTTCTCGTAGCGCGCGTGCGGGGGCGCCTGCGTCGCGAAGCGGTGGCCCCAGAAGCCTGCCACCCACTGCCACTGGCGCTCGTGCCACTTGTAGTGCCCCGGGAACCAGAGCTTGTCCTTGTCGGGCGGGCTGCCCTTCTCTTCCTTCTTGTCCGGAGGCGGCTCCGGCGTCTTGGCGGCGGCCGCCGCGTCATCGGCGGCGGGGGGAGCCGTGTCGGCCGCCTCCGCCTGCTTGTCCTCGGCTGCGGCCTTCGGGTCGTCCGGCGGCGCAGAATCGCCGGCAGCCGCTGACTCGTCCTTGTGACATCCCGTCCCGACAATCATGACGATCGCCAGCGCGGCTGCCCACCTAGCAGGGGATTGCATCATCGCGGCATCGTAGCCGACTTCGCCGCGGGATCGGTAGCGCCGACCTGTCGGTGCGGGTGCGCAGAGGGCGCCGGCGGGGGTGGCGGCGCGCTGGCGTGATCCCGCGGCGCCGTAACCACGGGGCGTAACCACCGCGCCACGTGGTGCTCGGGGATGTCGCAAATCTCCTCAGTTTTCATCGCCGATCCTCCGGGTTCGCGTTGGCCGAGTTCGTGCTTATGGTTTCTTCACCATGCCGCGAACCGCTCGCCCCGCCCGACGCTCCAGCGCGCGAATCGCTGCGCTGCGGCCTGCGCGCGCGCACGCGGCGACGTGGATGCTCTCGGTCGATGCGTCACGCGCGCGGATCCTCGAGCTCGACACGGCGTCACACGACTGGCGCGGTGTCGCTTCGTTCGACGTCGACGCTGACACCTCGAGCTGGCTCGACGCCGACGAGGCGCCGAGGTCGTCGCGGCGCGCCATCGAACGCCACGGCGCCGCTGCCGGCGGCCTGGATCGCGCCGAGCGTGAGCTCGGTCGTCGCGTGCTTCAGCTGCTCGAGCGTGAGCACGCCGAGGGGTCGTTCACGCGCCTGCTCGTCGTCGCGCCGAGCGCCGTGCTCGACCGCCTGCTCGAGGACGCGTCCCCCGCCCTCCGCGCCGCCGTCTCGATGCAGTGCCGCCGCACGGAGCTCGACGAGTACGACTTCGACCTCCGCGCCGCGCGGGGCGCTGCTCACTTGGCCGAGCGCACCATCGCGTAGAACGCCGAGCGGGCCGACTGCACCGTGTCTTCGGCGCCGGTGAGCTTGAAGAACCAGTTTCCGCGATCGGGCGTCTTCACCACCGCGCCGATGAGGCGGTAGTTCTTCTTCACGATCTCCATCGGCGCCTTGTGCTGCGGGCCGACGGCGGGGCCCATCGGCGTCTTGTAGGTGCCGTGGAGCTCGATGAGATCGACGGGCAGCGCGGCGCCGTCGAGCTTGTTTCGCTGCACGTCGGCCGCTTCGGGGCCCTCGAACTGCTTTTGCCACTCGGCGAAGCGCCTCGCCTCGTCGCCCTGGGCGCCCGTGCCGAAGAAGAAGACGGTCACGTCGCCGTCGCCCTTCGCGTCGCCGGCGTGCGGCACCTGATAGTCGGCCTTCTGGGCTGGATCCTTCGGCTTCGGGAGCGCGGGCCACATCGGCGGGGCGTCCCAAGCGAGCGGCGCGACGGCCGGCGCCGCGCTCTCGGTGGGGGCGGGCGCGTTCCCCGGCTCGGCGGGGACGCTCCGGCAGGAACAAACCAGCCCGAGCGCGGTCACGATCGCGGCGCACGAACGCACGTGGCTTCGTAGCCCATTTCTCCTGAACGTTCGAGGACGCGCGCCTGCCGTTCTCGACCGTGGGTGTAAGTCGAACGGGGGTCCGGTACGTATAGCCACGGCTTCGAAACTCACGGAGGCGCGCGGCGCATCATGGTCGAGCTCGGCGATTACCGGGTGCACAGGCTCATCGGCGAAGGCGGGATGGGCAAGGTCTACGAGGGCGAGGAGAAGCTCTCGAAGCGCAGGGTCGCGCTCAAGGTCCTCCACCCCGAGCTCGCGCGGAGCGACGACGGGCGGCGGCTCTTCTTGAACGAGATGCAGATCCTCGCGCAGCTCGAGCACCCGAACATCGTGCGCTCGCTCGCCTCGACCGAGGTCGGCGGCGAGCTCGTGATGGTGCTCGAGTACCTCGACGGAAAGACGCTCCGCGACGCCCTCGCCGACGGGCCGGTCCCCTGGACCGAGGCGGCGCGCATCGCCTCGAGCGTCGCCGCCGCGCTGTCGGCCGCGCACGAGCAGACGCCGCCCGTCATCCACCGCGACCTCAAGCCCGAGAACATCATGATCCTCGAGGGCGGCGCCGTGAAGGTGATGGACTTCGGCATCGCGAAGGTCGTCCAGGAGCTGAACCAGACGAACACGCAGCGCGTCGGCACGCTCCAGTACATGAGCCCCGAGCAGATCGACGCGCAGGTCATCGACCACCGGAGCGACCTCTATTGCCTCGGCCTCGTGCTCTACGAGCTCCTCGCGGGGCAGGCGCCGTTCGTGTCGGCGTCGCCGCGGCAGCTCTTGAACATGCAGGTGACCGAGGCGCCGCCGCCCCTGCCGGACGACGTGGCGGCGCAGCTGCCGAAGGGGGTGCACGACCTCGTGTTCCAGCTCCTCGAGAAGGTGCCCGAGGACCGGCCGTTCTTCGCGAGCGCCGTCGTCGAGACCCTCGAGCCGTTCCTGCCCGCCCGGCCGCGCGGGCCCGCGAGCCCCAAGTCGCCCCGCGGCGTCGCGTACGAGCGCAAATCAACCGATCGCCAGCCCCGCGGCGATGATTCGAGCTCCGCGGCGCCTCCGAGGAGCCCTTCTGCTGGTCGGATGAGCAGCTCGGACGCCGGCGGCCAGCCCCGCGACGCTCGCGCGAGCTCCGCGGAGCACGCCCGGAGCTCCCAACCCGCTCGCGCGAGCGGCGCCGGGCAGGGCGCGAGCCGCCGCGGCGATGAAGCGACCGCCGCAGCGACCACGGACCCCTCGCCCACGCACGAGGTCAGGCCTGCCGAGCGCAAGGACACCATCGCGCTGCTCGAGGACGTGGAGCGGCGCCGGAAAGACATCCCGACGGCGTGGGCGATCGGGCTCATCGTCGCGCTCTCGCTCGCCGCGGGCATCGGCGCGTACGGGCTCCGCGCGACGGGCTCGGCGGCGACCGCGCCCGGGCCGACGGCGGCCGCGCCGCAGCCAGGGCGATGATCCCGTGAAGGCGGGCGCGCTCCCGGGGTCGTTCGTCGAGCGCGCCGTCGCCGCGTCGCCGATCGGCCGCGCGAAGCGCCTCGTCGGCAAGGACTTCGAGGTGCTCGTGCTCGCGCGCGCCGACGAGCGCGTGGCCGAGGCGCTGCTCGCGATGGGCGCGCAGGGCGTCGGCGGCTTCGAGGACGGCGGGCTCGACGAGCAGGCGCCCGAAGCCGAGCGCGTGTGGCTCGTGCGCGCCCTCGCCGGGCGCACGCTCCACGACCTGATGCGCGAGGCGCGCGGCCCCTGGGCTGCGGCGCGCGTCCTCCCGATCGCGCTCGGCGCCGCCCGCTGCCTCGCCGCGTGCGAGCGCGCGCGCGAGCACCCGGGCCCCTTCGCGCCCGACGCCGTGCGCGTCGTCGAGGAGCCGGGTCGCGGCGCGCGCGTGACGTTGCTCGCGAGCGCGTTCGTCGCGCGGACGCTCGGCGCCGTGGACAGGAGCGCGCAGGGCTCGCCGAGCTTCACCCCGAGCGAGCAAGCCGACGGCGCGCCGTGGGACGACGCCGCGAACCGGTGCGCGCTCGGGCTCGTTCTCTACAAGCTGCTGTCGGGCGAGCACGCGTTCGGCGGCGGCGGCCTGAGGCGCGCGCTCGGCGACGCGGGCCACGGCGAGGCGGCGCCGTTCGACGCGAAGGTCGCGGCGGCGCTCCCGCCCGGGCTCCAGGCGCTGGTGCTCAAGCTCCTCGCGGTCGACCCGGCGGCGCGACCGGCGAGCGCGCGCGCCGTCGCCGACGAGCTCGCGCGCCTGTCGGCGAACCACGACGAGCCGCGCGCCGTGACCGCCGGCGCGAGCGCGATCCTGAGCGCGGTCGACGGCGCGGCCGGCTCGATCACCGCGGCTCCGCGGCGCGCCGCCCCGCGCGACGACAAGGCCCGCGCGAGGCTCGAGGCCGCCGCGAACGAGCGGCCGAGCTTCACGCGGTACGCGCCCGTCGCCGCGGGGCTCGCGCTCGCGCTCGGCGCCGTCGCGCTGCTCGGTCCTGCGCCCGCAAAGACGAGCGCGGCGATCGAGGTCGCCCCGCGATCGCCGCTCACGCCCGCCGAGACGACCGCGCTCGACTGCGCGAGCTGCCACCCGCGCCAGGCCTCGGAATGGCGGCGCAGCGTGATGGCGCACGCCGTTCGCTCGCCGCTCTTCAACGGGCTCGAGAGCCTCATCGAGGAGCAGGTCGGCCGCGACGACGCGTGCCCGGGCGGCGCCGGCATCCTGCGCAAGAGCGACCCGGCGCGCGCGTGCAAGGACGAGCGCAGCGGCCTGCCCATCACGGGCTCGGGCGGCGAGCACTGGTGCGTCAACTGCCACAGCCCGCTCGAGAAGCTCGACGGACCGCTCGCCGCGTGGGACGGCCGGCCCGGCGGCGACGCGGCGAGCCGCAGGCCCGTGAAGGATTCGCTCGGCAAGCGCGGGCTCGAGGGCATCTCGTGCGCGTTCTGCCACGAGGTCACGGGCCCCGTGTCGGCGCACGTCGGCGGCGCCCGCCCCGTCGGCGACGCGGCGACGAGCGCGCGCGGCTACGAGGGCAACGCGACGTGGACGTCGTTCGTCACCGGCGCCGTGTTCGCCGCGCGGCCCGAGGACGCGCGCGGTCTCCGCGGCATCGGCAACAGCGGCTACCTGTTGAGCCCGGGCGAGCTCCTCGGCACCTCGACGCGAGGCTCGGCCGACCGCCGCGACGCCGCTGGCGCGGGTCGCGAGCTCGGCGCCGCGCACGCGCGCCCTAGCGAGGCGTCGAAGAGCTACCTCGCCTCTAGCGAGTTCTGCGGCAGCTGCCACGACGTGCGCCTCTTCGGCACCGACGTCCTCGGCGCGAGCCGCGGCGAGCACTTCAAGCGCCTCCGCAACGCGTACTCGGAGTGGGCCGCGTGGGCGAAGGACCAGGAGAAGCTCGGCAAGCGCGCGGCGAGCTGCCAGGACTGCCACATGAGCGAGTTCCCGGGCGCGTGCGAGCCGGCGAACGACGGCGACGCGCGCGACGCCGACCCGCGCTGCCCGCCCGGCACCCAGTTCGTCGCGCGCGAGCCGGGCACGTACCCGCGCGCGATCGCCGCGACGAGCTCGAGCGACGCGCGCGCCGTCACGACGCATTATTTCTCCGGCGTCGACGTGCCGCTGTCGCCCGAGTTCCCCGAGGCGCTCGTCGACGAGGCCACGGTCGACGCGCACGGCGTGCCCCTGTCCGCGAAGCGCCGGCGCGATCTCCTGCTCGCGCGCACGTTCCGCTTCGCGATCGGCGACGCCGCGGCGACCTCGGGCCGGCTGACGATCCCGATCGAGGTCGAGAACGTCGGCGCCGGCCACCGCGTGCCCGCCGGTTTCAGCCAGGAGCGCGAGATCTGGGTCCACCTCAAGGTGACCGACGCGAGCGGCCGCGTCGTCTACGAGGTCGGCGACGTGACGCGCGCCGACCAGGATCTCGGCGACAAGATCTTCGACCGCGTGAACGCGAACCCGAGCGACGTCGACGGGCGCGGCCGGCCGATCGGCCTCTTCGGCGCCGACGTGCGCGACGGGCGTGACGTCCCCCAGTGGTCGCCGCCCCCCGGCGCCGGCGCGACGAGCTTCCGCGGCAAGGGCCTCGTGAACTTCCAGAACGGCTTCTTCCGCTGCGTGACGTGCATCGGCACCGTGACGCCCGACGGCCGCTGCGAGCCGCGCCCCGGCCAGGAGGTCCACCGCGCCGATCGCTTCGCCGACGGCGCCTACGATCAAGACACGGGCGCGTGCACGTCGAACCTGACCGGCGAGCGCGCGCTCTTCGAGACGTACTTCCCCGTCGGCGCGCTCGACGCGACGCGCGGCCTCGCGAAGGGGCCCGACGCGATCCTCGACACGCGCTCGATGCCGCCGGGCGTCCCGCTTCGTTACACCTACGAGCTCGCGACGAACGGCGCGCGGGGGCCGTTCCACGCCGAGGCGGAGCTCTTGTTCCGCGCCTTTCCGCCGTTCTTGATCAAGGCGTTCGCCGTGTACGAGCGAGAGCAGGCGCGGCGCGGGCTCCGCCCGAGCGGCCCGCTCGTCACCGAGTCGATGCTGTCGCGGCTCGAGGTGGTGCACGTCGCGCGCGCGTCGGCGGACGTTCGATGAGCGCGACGGAGCCCGGGCGCGGCGCGGCGTTCCCGGCGATCGTGTTCGACGCGGCGGTGCTCCGCGGCCTCGACGCGCGCGCCCGACGCGACCTCGAGGCGGCCGGCCGCGTGCGCGCGCTCGCGAAGGGCGCGCTCTGCTATCGCGCAGGCGAGCCAGGCGAGTCGTTCTTCGTCGTCGTCGAGGGCGAGGTCGCCCTCGAGGCCGTT
>DASYCF010001173.1:0-5112 GCA_036500365.1 Byssovorax sp. | reverse complement strand
AAAGGCAGCGGGGGAGTCTCCAAGGACGCGTCACGCGCCGTCGCCCTCTATCGACGCGCGTGCGACGGCGGCGAGCTCCTCGGCTGCAACGGGCTCGGCTATGCGTACGAGCGCGGCGTCGGCGGCCTGGCCAAGGACGCTCGGCGCGGCGTCGACCTGTATCGGCGCGCGTGCGACGGCGGCGTCCTCCGCGGCTGCACGAACCTCGGCTATGCCTACGAGCACGCGCTCGGCGGCCTCGCCAAGGACCCGAGGCGCGCCGTACCCCTCTATCTCCGCGCGTGCGACGGCGGTGACGCTGGCGCGTGCGCGAACCTCGGAGTCGACGCCGAGCGCGGCAGCGGCGGTCTCCCGAAGGACGAGCGGCGCGCGGTGGAGCTCTATCGCCGCGCCTGCGACGGCGGCGCCCTCGAGGGCTGCAGCAACCTCGGCTTCTCGTACGAGCGCGGCATCGGCGGCCTCGCGAAGGACGCGAAGCGCGCCGCCGAGCTCTACGAGCGCGCGTGCGACGACACCGCCCCCGACAACTGCAACAACCTCGCGGTCTTCTACGAGCACGCCGAGGGCGCGCAGCGGGACGAGAAGCGCGCCGCCGAGCTCTATCGGCGCGCGTGCGACGGCGGGTCGATGATCGCCTGTTCGAACCTCGGCTTCCAGGTCGAGCACGCGAAGGGCGGCCTCGCGCGCGACGGCGAGAAGGCGGTCGAGCTCTACCGCCGCGCGTGCGAGGGCGGCGAGGCCGACGGCTGCAATCGACTCGGCGTCGCCTACGAGCAAGGAAAGGACGCTCTGCCGCGCGATCCGGCGCGCGCCGTGGAGCTCTATCGGCGCGCGTGCGACGGCGGCTCGACGACGGCGTGCTACCACCTCGCCCTCGACTACCAGCAAGGCAAGGGCGGCCTCCCGATCTCCCCGCCGCGCGCCGTAGAGCTCTTTCAGCGCGCCTGCGACGACGCCGTCGCGGCCGCCTGCCAGAGCCTCGCCCTCGCGTACGAGCACGGCTATGGCGGCCTCGCGCCGGACAAGACGCGCGCCGCCGAGCTCTATCAGCGCGCGTGCACGGGCGGCCAGCAGTCCAGCTGCGACGCGCTGAAGCGCCTCGGCGCGGCGCCGCGGCGGTGAGTCAGTTCGGGCAGGCGACGCCGTTGTCGACCTGGAAGCGGACGACATAGGCGGTCTGCGCGCTGAACGAGTTGCTCCCGCCGACCACGAGCCCGCCGTCGCACCCCGGCCGCCACGCGGCGTCGTTCAGCTCGACCCCGGTGATCGCGTTGTAAGGCGGGAACCCGAAGTTCGGGATCGAGACGTCGGTCATGTCCGTCCTCTCGAGGAGGTCGTGTCTGGAGCTGGAGCTCGAGCTCGACGACGCCGCGGAGCTCGAGCTCGCCGCGCTCGACGCCGCGCCGCCCATGCCGCCGACTCCCGCGCTGCCACCGACTGCGCCGCT
The DNA here is from genome assembly GCA_036500365.1 of Byssovorax sp. Taxonomy (GTDB): domain Bacteria; phylum Myxococcota_A; class Polyangia; order Polyangiales; family Polyangiaceae; genus DASYCF01. The sequence continues at coordinate 3,665 of DASYCF010001173.1, read as the reverse complement.
CCCGCCCTCGCCGCCTGCGCCGCCGGTCGCGCCCGCTCCGCCGACAGTGCTCGACGCGCTGGTGCTCTCCTCGCCCTGCCGTCACCGGTGGAGGTCGCGTCGGCGCCGCCGCCGGCGAAGCTCCCCGCGTCGCCCGCCGCGCAACCGACCAGGAGCGGCAACAGTCCAAGCGAGGCGGCGCGTGCCCATAGAACAGCGGCGAAGTCGACCGCCGTCAAGCGCGGTGACTCCCTCGCTGACTCGGGACCTCGAAGCCGGCGCCGCGGCTCGCTTGCGCCGCCGTGCGCGCCGTGGGAGGCGCCGTCGGTGCCGAACCCGCCGAGCTCGTCGTGGAAGGAGGTCGTCCCCGCCGACGAGGGCCCGCGCCTCGAGCGCCACGCCCGCGCCCTCCGCGATCTGCAGGTCGCGCGCGCCGCGGACGGCCGCCCCGCGCGCGCGCTGCACGCGAAGGGCTTCGGCGTCACCGGCGACCTCGAGATCCTGGGCGACCTGCCCGAGCACCTGCGACAGGGCCTCTTCGCCGCGCCCGCCAAGCACCGCTGTTACGTGCGCTACTCGAACGGCGCCGGGAAGAAGCAGGCCGACGGCGCGGGCGACGTGCGCGGCGTCGCGATCAAGGTGCTCGGGGTCTCGGGCAAGAAGATCATCCCCGGCCTCGAGTCGGCGACGACGCAGGACCTCCTCTTCATCCGCACGCCGTCGATCCCGTTCCGCGATCCGGACGAGTTCGTCGGCTTCGTCCTCGCGATGCGGAGCCCCGCGCTCGCGCTGCCGCGCATGATCTGCGCGCTCGGTCTGCTCCGCTTCCTCGGCCTCGTCGGGCCGCTGTCTCGGTCGGTCGGCGCGCCGTTCACGAGCGTCGCGACCGCCGACTACCACACCGCGCTCCCCGTTCGATTCGGTCCCTTCGCGGCGAAGCTCTCGCTCCTTCCGCGCGCCGAGAACGGCGCGGCGCCCGCCGTCGCCGAGAGCCACCCGCACGCCCTCTCGCGCGACCTCGCCCAGCGACTGACGAAGGCGCCCGTCGCCTACGACCTCACGGTCCAGCTCTTCCGCGACGAGGCGAGCACGCCCATCGAGGATCCCACCGTCACCTGGTCGGAGGACGACGCCCCGCGCGAGAAGGTGGGCGTCCTCACGCTCCCCGTGCAGGACGCGGACAGCGAGCGAGGCAAGGGGATCGCGGCGCGGATCGACGGGCTCTCGTTCGACCCGTGGCACGCGCTCGAGGCGCACCGGCCGCTCGGCGCCATCATGCGCGCGCGGAACGTCGCCTATCGACTCAGCACCGAGGCGCGCCACGCGTCGGCCGAGCCCGAGGGCTCCGAGATCGCGTGAGCGTCGACCGATCTCCCGGGGGGCCATCCAGTGAACGTCGCGCGTGAACGCGCTGTCGCGGGCTATTGCGGGATCGCCTTCTCGGTCCTCTCGCTCGTCGTCATCCCGCTCGCGCAGCCGCTGCCGCCGCCGCTCGGCACGAGCGGGGCCGGCTTCGCCGCGTACTTCACCGCGCACCGCTCCGCGTTCCTCCTCGGCAACTACCTCGGCGTCCTCGCGTTCGCGCCGGGCCTCGTGCAGCTCGCGAGCCTCGCGGCGGAGGTGCGGCGCGCGGAGAAGGAGGGCGGCTTCTTCACGCTCCTCGTCCTCGCGAGCGGCCTCTTCGCGTACGTGTTCCTCGCGTGCTCGCTCGTCGTCTTCCAGGCTTTGCCGTTCCTCGGCGCGCCCGAGCTCGCCCCGGCGACCGAGGCGATGGGGAGCTTCGCGATGGTGTGGTTCTCGCTCGACGGGCTCGGCGCGCTGCCGATCCTCGTCGCCGTCGGTTGGGCCGCGCTCGCGACGGGCGCGCTGCCTCGATGGTTCGCGCGCGCGAGCTTCGTGACCGCCGTGCTCGCCGTGCTGATGAGCCTCGGCGCGATGAGCGCGACGCCCGCGTGGCTCGGCGCGGGCGGGCCGCTCACCGGCCTCGGCTTCGTCGCCTTCTTCGCGTGGACTGGCGCGCTCGCCGTCGCGCAGCTCCGCGCCGCGCGCCGGGCGTGAGCGTCACTGAGTCTCGCAGTATCCATAGCTGCACACGGGCGCGTCGCTCGGGCAGGTGCCCGCGTTGATGCAGCTCGCGCACGTCGTCGCGCCGTCGCTCACGAAATCGTAGTAGCAGCCGCACGCGCCGGGCGGCGCGAACGACGCGAGCGGCCCCGCCTCCTCCGTGCGCGAGACGCGCATCGCGCACTGCGGGATGACGTGGCCTCCAGCCTCGAGCGCGACGAGATCGAGCGATCCGGGCGGCGTCTTCGTCCCGGTGATGTAGCCGATCACGTCGCGCGCCGCGGGGCTCACCGGATAGCCCTGCGCGTTGAGCTTCGAGAGCAGGTGCAGCGGCCCCCAGATCGCGTAGTGCCCGTCGCGCACGTTCTGCTTCTCGTGCGAGGTCGCGTCGCGATCGGGGTAGTAGCCGCAGCTCTGGTCGAAGTGCTGGTAGGCGAGCGTGCGCAGCGTCGCGCGGTTCGTCTCGCCGACGTCGGCGACGAGCACGCCCATCGCGGACTCCGGGTTCGTCGCGCCGGTCACATGGGCGAGCATGTCGCCCGAGCTCGTCGTCGCGGTGCCCTTCCACCTCGTCGCGTCGACGCCGATCGCGTGGGCGATCATCTGCTGCGTGCCCGAGGTCGCGTCGCGCTGGAAGATCGTCGTCACGTCCGTCCACGGATCGACGCCGGATCCGTCGCCGAGGCCGTAGACGCAGTACGCCGCCTCCGCGCTGATCGAGGCCTGCGTCGACGCGACCGGCACGATGAAGGTCATGGCCTGGACGGGTCCGAGGAACTCGCCGACGTCGTGCGGCAGGCCGTTCGGGAGCGGCGTGCAGCTCGACGGGAACACGTCGGACACGCCCACGTCGGCGACGGGGGCAGCGCCGAGATCGCACGTCTGCTGCGCGCCGGTCGAGTCCCAGTAGAGCGCCGTGCCCGACAGCGGCGTGCCGTTCAAGATCGCGTCGACGCCGACGCACGACCCCGCGTTGACGTACACGACGGTCGTGTCGGGCGTCGGCTCGGCCGCGAGGACCTTGCCGATCTCGCCCACCACCGTTTGAATCGCCGACGAGCCAGCCACGTAGAGAGGCCCCGTGAGCGTCGAGCAATCCGCGGCCGACGCGCCGCGGCCCGCGAGCAAGATCGCGAGCGAGCCGGCGGCGAAGAGGGGAGTCGAGCGTCGCATGATCGTCACTGGAGCGGCGGGAGCCCGCCGTCGGCGGACAGGTGCGTGCAGCGCGAGTTGTCGAACGGGACGCACGTCGCGTCGGTGCAGGCGTTGAGGAGCTCCTGCGTGTTGGTCGGCGTGCACGCGTAGCAGCCGCCGCCGCTCGCGCAGGATCCGCCGCCGCCGGACGTTCCGCTGCCGGCCGCGCCGCCGCCGCCGGTCGCGGCGCTCGAGGAGGATCCGCCGCCGCCCGCGTGCGCGCCCGACGACGACGTGCGCGACGAGCTCGTCGGCGCGGTGCCGCCTCCGCCGCTGCCCGCAGGCGTCGCGACGCACACGTGCTGGGAGAGATCGCACACCGCAGCGAAGCGCGCGCAGTCGTCGTCGCCCGTGCACTGCGTCGTGTCGCGGTCGATGAGCGCCGAGCACGCCGTCCACGCCGCGGCGCAGAGGAGCGCGGCGCCGAG
>DASYCF010001172.1:0-3693 GCA_036500365.1 Byssovorax sp. | reverse complement strand
AGCTCCTGGGCCGCCGCGCCGCGGTCGCCGTGCGCGAACAGGAGCTTGCCGAAGCGATAGTGCCACTCCGGCACGGCCTCGTCCCCGGCGATCGCCTTGCGCCACGCCTGCTCCGCCTCGGGCCATTTCAGCTGGTCCTGGTAGCAGAGCGCCATGCTCGCGTAGGCCTCGTAGCGCGTGGGCTTCTTCTCGAGCGCGGTCGTGAGCGCTGCGAGCGCGTCGACGGTCTGACCTTGCTTCTGGAGGAGCACGCCGCGTTGCCAGTACGCGTCGCCGAGGTCGTGATCGAGCTCGAGCGCCTTCTTGAGCTCCATCTCGGCGAGGCCGATGTTGCCGGCGTCGTTCGCGATCCAGCCGAGGTAGAGGTGGTATTCGGCGCGGAAGGGGTCGAAGTCGACCGCCTTCTGCAAGAAGCGCTGGGCCTCCGCCTGATTGCCGCCGCGAAGCAGGATGGCGCGGCCGAGGAAATGGTTCACCTCGGCGCTGCTCGGCCGCTCCTTGATGACCTCGCGCAAGATCTTCTCGGCTTGATCGCCGTGACCGGCGATGACCTGCGTCGACCCGACACGCAGCTTGAGGTCGACGGACTGGGGGGCCTTCTTGAGGGCGGCGTCGTACATCTCGAGCGCCTTCTCGGTTTGACCCATGTCCTCGAACAAGAGCCCGCGCTCGAGCGCGAGGCCGGGGAAGTCTTTGTCCGCGGCGCCGACCTTGTCGAACGCCTCGCCCGCCTCGGCGAACCTCCGGAGTCGCCGCAGGGCGACGCCGTAGTGGAACCGCGTGCCGAGATCGTCCTCTTTCTCGAGGGCGGCGGAGAGCTCCTTCATCGCGTCTTCGTACTGACCCGCCTGGAGGGCGACCTCGCCCTTCGCGCGGTGGAGGGCCGGGAGCTCGGGGAACTTCTCGCTCGCCTCGGCGAGCTTCGCGGCGGCCTCCTCGGAGCGACCGTTGATGCTGAGGAGGTGCGCGAGCGACACGTACGCGTCGACGGACTCCGACGATTCGCCGCCGTTGGCGATCGCCGTCTTGTAGTCGGCCTCGGCCTCTTTGCGGTTGCCGAGCGCCTCCTCGGCGCGACCGAACCACAGCGCGACGAGCGCGCTCTTCGGCGCCGCGGCCGCCGTGGCCTTGAGGAGATCCTTTGCCTCCTTCATGCGCTCGAGCGCGAGGTAGCTCCGCGCGATCCCGACCTTCGCGACGATGTTCCCCGCCTCTGCGCGCGACGCCCCTTCGAACCGCGCGAGCGCCTCGGAGTAGCGGCCCGCGCGATAGAAAAGCTCGCCCTCGCCGACGAGCGCGTCGACGGCCTGCGGGTCGATCTTGAGGGCCTGCGAGAAGGCCGTCTCCGCGGCCGACGCGCGCGACCGGGCGAGGTGGATGCGGCCGAGCCACGTCAACGCGGCGACGCGCTCGGCGTCGCTCGCGGCGCCGCGCACCTTCGCGTCGTCGACGACCTTCTTCAGGTGCTCGACGGCGTGCGCCTCGTCGTTGTCCTGCGTCCACGCGATCTCGGCGAGGAGCGTCCGCGCGCCGGCGTGCAGCGGCGACGCGGCGACAGCCTTCGTCGCGGCGTCCTTCGCGGCGGCGAAATCGCCGTCGATCTTCGCCGCCCGCGCGAGGCCGTAGAGCGTGCGCGCGGTCGCCTTGATCGCGACGGCGCGCTTCCAGACCTCGCGCGCGCCCTTCGCCTTCGACGCGAGCGCGGCCTCGCCAGCGAGCGCCGCGAGGTCGAGGTCCTTCGCGTTCGCCTTCGCCGCGGCGTCCGCCGCGCCCGCGCCCTTGGACGCGTCGGCGTAGACGGCGAGCGCGGCCTCCGCGAGCGCCTTCTCGGGCGACGGCTCGGGCCCCGCGTCGACGAGCGCCTGCTTCGCGTACGCCTCGTCCTCGCCGCGCTTGCCGAAGCGGATGCTCCGCGCGAGCGTGACGTAGGCGGCGAACGCGGCCGTGCGCTGATGCCGCGGCCGCGCGGCGTGGGCCTGCTTCACCTCGTCGACGGCGCGCCCTGCGGCGCCGGCGGTGTCCTCGTCGAGCGCGGCGTCGGCGCGCGCGCGGAGCTCGTCGAGCTGCTGCGCGTAGCTGGACGCGTGGATCTGATCGTCGATGAAGTTGACGCCGAAGGGGCCGATCGACGGGACGAGCGCGAGCGCGCCGCCGCCGATCCCGACGACGACGATCGCCGCGAGCGCGATCTTGAGGGCAGGCGAGCGCTTGACCGGCTGCGCGTCGCCGGCGGGCGCGTGCCGCATCGATCGCGGACCCTGCTCGCCGGGCGCCGCGGCGAGGTCCGCCTCGTCCCCGATTTGACCGCGCGGCGCGCCGCCTTCGAGGTCGACCTCGCCCGCCATCGCGCCGCCGGCGGTGCGATCGGAGTCGTCGTACGGGTTCGCGCCGGGGGCGCGTTGACCGAGGTCCTGCTCGAGCTCACCGAAGTCGGCCTCGCGCGACGAGGGCAGCGCCGTCCCGTCGGTGCGCACGGGCAACCCGACGCCGCCCGACACCGACGGCAACGCGCCGTAGGGCGCCGCGGCGGGAAGGCCGCCGCCCTGCATCGCGCTGGGGAGCGAGCCGCCAGCCATCGCGGTCGGGAGCGCGCCGCCGCCCATCGCGCTCGGCAAAGACCCGCCGCCCATCGCGCTCGGCAGGCCTCCTCCCTGGACCGCCGTCGGCAACGTACCTCCGCCGAGCGCGAGCGGGAGCGCGCCTCCGGCGACGGGCGACGGCAGCGCACCTCCGCCCGCGGCGATGGGCAGCGCGCCGCCCGCGATCGCCGACGGCAGCGACGCGCCGCCGAGCGCGGACGGCAGCGCCGACCCGGCCGGGGAAGGCAGCGCGGACGCGCCGACGGCCACCGGGAGCGCCGACGCCGCGACGGGCAGCGCGTAGTCGCCGACGACGGGCAACGCGTCTTCGGCGGAGACGGGCAGGTCGCTCGAGCCGACGAGCGGCAGATCGATCTCGCCGAACGAGCCGTCGCGGCGCGGCTGCGACTGGAACGGCGAAGGCAGCTCGTCGTCGAGCTCGACGGGGCGCGGCTTCGTGAGCAGGGGCAAGTCGATCTCGCCGAAGGCTTCACCCGTGGGACGCGGCCTCGTGAGGTGCCCGAGCGCCGCGGGCAGACCGGCCGACGACACAGCCGACGGCAGATCGCTGTCGGGCCTCGGGCCCGTGACGGCCGGGAGGTCCACCTCACCGAAGCCGGAGATCTCGCCGAACGACGGCGGTCGCGTGGCGCCGGCGATGATCGGCAGATCATCGGCCTCGAGCTCGTCGCCGAGCTCGACGTCGCCGAACCGCTTCGTCGCGCGCGTGTTGGGGTTCGCGGCGGGCGCCGGGATCGCGGGGAGGTCGTCGACCTCGAGCTCCGCGCCGTGCTCGTCGTCGAACGCGCCGGGCGTCGGCAGGTCCACCATCAAATCGATCTCACCGAAGCCGGACCCGCCACGCTTCGTCGAGCTGGGGCGAGGCGGCGGTGGCTTCGGCGCGGCTGCGCGCGCAGCGGGGAGATCCGCGGCGTCGTCCGCAGGACGAGGCGGCGCGGCCGGGCGAGGCGCGGGCGGCGGAGGCTTCGGCGGCGCGGGTCGAGGAGGCGCAGCGCCGCCCGGAGCCGCGGCCGCGGCAGGTCGAGGCGGCGGGCCGGGGGGCCTCTTCGCGACCGGAAAATCGGCCTTCGCCGGCGCCGCCGAAGGCAGCTCG
>DASYCF010001171.1:0-2346 GCA_036500365.1 Byssovorax sp. | reverse complement strand
ACTTCTTGGCGAGGGCGTAGCGGATCGTGTTCGGGTGGAGCTCGCAGCCGAAGGCGCGGGCGACGAGCTGGGTGAGCTCGCGGAACGTGACGTCGGGGTCGCGCGCGCGCTGGTGGCGCACGTAGGCGACGATCTCGGGCGTGCACTTGAACGCGCCTCGGGGGCCGCTCTTCGCGGGGACGAGGCCGGCGAGGCCCTCCTCGTCGTAGGCGCGCGCGACGTTGTAGACCGTCTGTCGGCTCACGCCGAAGAGGTGCGCGACCTCCGTCACGCCGAGCCCGTCGAGGCGGTGTCGCCGCAGCATCTCGAGCTTGCGCGCGAGCGCGGGCTCTCCCGAGCGGCGCGTCGCTTGGACCAGCTGTGCTTGTGCCATGTCGAGAGCGTGACGCTCGAACGGCCCCCGCGAAAGGTCCAAGCAATCTATCGCCGGAGTTCCATGTCGAGACTTGGCACCTACGAAACAAAGGCATTGTTCCAGTTGGTGGCACGGGGGACCGACGCGCGGTCGGCTACGCTCGGACGATGGTGCGCCGCACGGGGCTCGCGATCGATCCGTCGCGACGCGAGCCGCTCTACCACCAAATCTTCGAAGCGATCGCGGCGCGCATCCGCGCGGGCACGTTCCCGGCGGGGCACCGCCTGCCGCCGACGCGCTCGCTCGCGACCGAGCTCGGCGCGCACCGGAACACGGTCGTGCGCGCGTACGAGAGCCTCGAGGCGGCGGGCTTCGTCACGTCGACGGTCGGGCGCGGGACGTTCGTCGCGAGCGTGCGCCGCGAGGCCCCGCGCGCCGAGCCCGCGCGCGACGCGACGCCGGGCATGCCGTGGGCGTCGCTCCTGTCGCGCGCGACGTCCGCCGAGCCGCTCGCGCGCTTCGACCGCCTGCAGGCGAACTACGCCGCCGAGCCGCGCGACGCGATCCAGCTCGCGAGGCTCTCGCCGTCGGCCGACCTGCTCCCGGACGAGCTCCTGCGGCGCTGCTTCGAGCACGTGTTCCGCACGCTCGGGCCGCGCGCGCTCGGCTACGCGCCGCGCGACGGGCTGCCGCGCCTCCGCGGGCTCATCGCCGAGGATCTGCGCGCGCAAGGCGTGCCCGCCCAGGCCGAGGGCGTGCTCGTCACGAACGGGAGCCAGCAGGCGATCGACCTGGTCGTGCGGCTGCTCGTCGATCCCGGAGACGCCTTCCTCGTCGACGCGGCGACGTACACCGGGGCGACGAGCGCGCTCCTCAACGCGGGCGCGCGCGCGATCGCGGTGCCGAGCGACGGCGACGGGCCGAGCCTCGCGTTCCTCGAGCGGCACGGCCGCATGGGCGCGAAGGGCTTCTACGCCATCCCGAGCTCGCACAACCCCACCGGCGTCACGCTGTCCGCCGCGCGGCGCGAGCTCCTCGTCGCGTGGGCGCAGCGCGCCGGCGTGCCGCTCGTCGAGGACGACTACGCCGGCGACATCCAGCTCACGAACGAGCCGCTCCCGCCGGCGCTCCGCGCGCTCGATCGCGACGTCGTCTACATCGGGACGTTCAGCAAGAAGCTCATCCCGGCGCTGCGCGTCGGCTTCATCCTGTGCCCCGAGCCGCTGCGCGCGCCGATGACGTCGCTCAAGCACGCGCTCGACATCGGCACGAGCGGGCTCATGCAGCACGCGCTCGCCGAGTTCCTCGAGCGCGGCTACTTGCGCGCGCACCTCGGGCGCGTCGTGCCGGAGTACCGCGCGCGGCGCGACGCGCTCGCGGCGGGGCTCGCGGCGCACCTCCCGCGCGGGATGCGCTTCCGCCTGCCCGACCAGGGGCTCTTGATCTGGCTGCCGCTGCCGCCGGGGCTCTCGGCCGACGCGGTGGCGCAGGAGGCGCGGCGGCGCGGCGTCCTCGTCGGCCCGAGCTCGCTCTTCACGGTCGGCGCCGATGAGCTGCAAGGCCTCCGGCTCACCTTCTCAGCCGAGCCACCGGAGCGGCTGCTCGAGGGGGCGCGTCGCCTCGGGCGCGCGATCGCGGCCCTCTCCCCGACGCGCGGCGCGAGCGAGGCGAGCGGCCTCGTCTGAGTCAACGTCGTGGAAACAGCTCGCGAAGGCGCGCGCGGGAGGGGCGCACGCCGAGCACCGGCGGCGGGTCCGTCGCGAAGTACACGTCCTCGAGCGCGCGCATCGCGGCCTCGCGCGCGAGCGAGTCGTGGACGTCGAGCGAGCCGCGCGTCGCGGTGAGCGCGGCGCGGGCCGCGGAGATGCGCCGCTTCGTGACCGGCGTCGCGCCCTCCGACTCGAAGCGATGGCACTCGGCGGCGAGCGCGGCGCGCCCGAGCCTGCCCGTCGCGGCGCCGCGCGCGATCTCGGCGACCGCCTTCGGATCGC
>DASYCF010001170.1:0-8331 GCA_036500365.1 Byssovorax sp. | reverse complement strand
CCGCTCGAACTCGCGCGACCACCGCTCGCGGGCGACCTTGAGCGGCCGGTCGAGCTCCGGCGCGTGCGCGGACGTGTCGCCGAGCTGGCTCGTCGAGCGATCGAACGGCACGCGCTCCTCGAGCGCGATGCAGCGGTCGAGGTAGTTGCGGAGCTCGCGTACGTTGCCGGGCCAGCTCTGCCGCGCGAGGTCGGCCACGAACGCCGGCTTGAAGAGCTCGCGCGCGGCGGGCTTGTCCTTCGCGCCGAGCTGGTCGAGCAGCGTCTCGACGAGCAGCGGCAGATCGCCCTGCCGCTCGCGGAGCGCCGGGATGCGCACGTCGACCACGGCGAGGCGGTAGTAGAGGTCGGAGCGGAAGCGCTTCTCGTTCACCTCGACCTTGAGGTTCCGGTTCGTCGCGGCGACGACGCGGATGTCGACCTTCGAATAGCGCGAGCCGCCCACGCGCTTCACCTCGTGGCGCTCGAGCACGCGCAGGAGCTTCGGCTGGAGCTCGATCGCGAGCTCGCCGATCTCGTCGAGGAAGACGGTGCCGCCGTGCGCCGCCTCGAACGCGCCCTCGCGCGCGCCCGACGCGCCGGTGAACGCGCCCTTCTCGTGGCCGAAGAGCTCGCTCTCGAGCAGGTTCGTCGGCACGGCGGCGCAGTCGACGATGACGAACGGCTGATCGCGGCGCGCGCTCTCGAGGTGGATCGACTCGGCGGCGAGCTCCTTCCCCGTGCCGGTCTCGCCGTAGAGGAGCACCGTCACGTCGCTCGCGGCGGCGCGCTCGAGCACCGAGAAGACGCGGCGCATCGACGGCGCGTGGCCGACCATCGACCCGAAGCGCGTGCGCTCCGAGAGGGTGAGCGCGACGTCGTCGACGCGCGGCTCGAGCTCGACGTCGGTGTTGCCGAGCGTGAGCAGCGCGCGCGGCGGGACGAGCGCGTGCAGCACGGGCACTCCGCCGATCGAGGTGCCGTTGCGGCTCCCGAGATCGCGCACCTCGACGCGGCCCTCGCGCGCGAGGATCTCGCAGTGGAAGCGCGAGACCGTGGGGTCCGTCAGCACGAGGTCACACGACGCGTGCGTGCCGACGACGGTGCGCTCGTCCTTCGAGGTGAAGCTCGCCTTCTGATCGGGGCCGCGGCGCACGACGAGGCGGAAGCCCTTCACGGTGACGCTCATCGCGAGCGGGCGATCGCCCGAGAGCGTGGACGGCGCGTCGACGGGCGGCGGCGCGCTCGGCTCCTTCGGGGCGCGCGGTCGTCCGGTCGACATGCGCGCGACGCTATCACGCCTCGCGACGAAGGCGCGCTCAGCGCCGCGCGCGCGGCATCATCGAGCGGACGTCGAAGAGCCCGAGCGCGGGCGCCGCGATCGCGAGCGTGACGCCTGCGAGCGCGAGGATGCCGAGCGCGCCGAGCCGCGTCGAGATGATCGCGGCGGGCACGAGCGCGCGCGCCGCGAGGCTCGGGGCGACCGTGATCGCGCCGAGGAGGATCGCGCGGCCGAGCTTCACCTCCGCGAGGCCGAGTCCGCCGATCCGCCGGGCGAGGTTCCACGCGAGCGCGCCGCTCTCGATCCACGCGGCGGTGACCGCGCCGAGCACGACGCCGAGGACGCCGAGCTCCCGCATCAGCGCGAGCGAAAGGAGCGAGCTCGCGACGACGCGGTAGACGGCGTAGCGCGCGGGCGTGCGCGTGTCGCCGAGCGCGTAGAACGCCGTGGTGAGCACGCGCCCCGACGCGTTCCCGAGGAGCGCGAGCGCGTACGCCATGAGGAGCGGCTCGACGCGCGCCTCGGCCGCGTGGTCGAAGCGACCCGTGCGCAGGAGCGCGGTGATCATCTCGCGCGCGAGCACGGCCAGCACGGCGGTCACGGGCAGGCTGACGACGGTGAGGCGACCGAGCGACGCGCCGAGCCGCGCGCGGAGCTTCGCGTTGCGCTTCTCGAGGTCGAGCTCGGCCGTGTCACCGGCCATCTCGGGCAGCGCGACGGCGGCCTCGCCCGTGCCGAGGAGGCTCATCGGGAACAGGTAGATGCTCTGCGCGTAGTTGAACGCGGCGTTCGCGCCCGTGCCGAGGAAGCTCACGAGGAGCATGTCGACGAGCCCGGAGATCTGGATGACACCGCGCCCGATGAGCACGCCGGGCAGGCGGCGAGCCGCCTCGCGCACGCTCGGATCCTTCAGGTCGAGCCGCGGGCGGAGGCCGCCGAGGAGCGAGCGCGCGGCGGGCAAGAGCACGAGGAGCTGGAGCCCCGCGCCCGCGACCGCGCTCCAGCCGAGCGCGAGCGCGAGCCCCTCGTCGTGGGCGCCGAGGAAGCGCGCCGCGCCCCAGAGGCCGACGATCTGCGCGACGCTCCAGAGCACGGGCGCCGCGTACGGCAAGAAGAAGCGGCGGTGCGCGTTGAGCACGCCGAGCGCCCACGCGCTCAAGACGAGCAGGCCCGTCATCGGGAAGACGACGCGCACGAGGCGCGCCGTCCCGTCGAGGCGCTCGGCGTCGAAGCCAGCGGCGATGAGCCACGCCAGCCACGGCGCGCCCGCCGCGCCGAGCGCCGACGCGACGCCGACGACCACGAGCAGGAGGCCGAGCGCGGCGAGCGCGAAATGCTTCGCCTCCTGCGGCTTGCCGGCGGCGCGGAGCTTCGCGTACACGGGGATGAACGACGCCGAGAGCGTGCCCTCGCCGAGCAGGTTCTGCGTGATGTTGCCGACGCGGAACGCCGCCGCGATGACGTCGGCGTACGCGCTCGTGCCGAAGTAGTGCGCCTGCACGTTTTGTCGCACGAGGCCGACGAGGCGCGCGAGGATCATCCCCGCGTTGACCATCGCCGCCGACCGCGCCGCGCTCGGCCCGGGCGCGGGCGCGGGCGCAGCAACAGCGGAGGGCGCGGGCGCGGGCGGCGCCGGCGCGCTGGCGGCTTCGACCTCCACCTCGGGCGCCACGCCGCGTCTCTACCAGTCCCGCGCGATGACACCTAGATTTGCGCTCCCTTCGACGCGTTCGAGCGGCAGCCCGGAGCCGTTCGTGAAGCGATCTCTGGACGGCGCGCCGCCGTTCGCGGGAGACTCCCGCGATGCCCCTTTCGAAGCGCGTCGTCGCGGAGTTCATCGGCACCTTTTGGCTCGTGTTCGGGGGCTGCGGCGCCGCCGTCCTCGCGTGCGGCTTCCCGAAGGTCGGGATCGGCCTGCTCGGCGTCTCGTTCGCGTTCGGTCTCACCGTGCTCACGATGGCGTACGCGATCGGGCACATCTCGGGCTGTCACCTGAACCCCGCCGTCACCATCGGCCTCGTCGCGGGAGGGCGCTTCCCGGCGAAGGAGATCCCGCACTACGTCGCAGGGCAGGTTGCCGGCGCCGTCCTCGCGGGGCGCGTCCTCTACGTGATCGCGAGCGGCGCGCCAGGGTTCGAGCTCGGGGGCTTCGCGTCGAACGGCTTCGACGCGCACTCGCCGGGCGGATACTCGATGGTCGCCGCGCTCGTCGCCGAGCTCGTGCTCACGTTCATGTTCCTCATGATCATCCTCGGCGCGACGGACGCGCGCGCGCCGAAGGGCTTCGCGCCGATCCCGATCGGCCTCGGGCTCACGCTCATCCACCTGATCGGCATCCCGGTGACGAACCTCTCCGTGAACCCGGCCCGGTCGACGGGCCCCGCGCTCGTCGTCGGCGGCTGGGCGATCTCGCAGCTCTGGCTCTTCTGGCTCGCGCCCATCGTCGGCGCCGCGCTCGCCGGGGTCGTGTACAAGACCGTGTTCGAGGCCCCGGCCGACAAGGCCGCCGCGCCCGCGGCCGCCGGCTGAGCCGAGGAAGTCGCGCTCCGGGTCGGTGCCGGCCGGTCGTAAATTGACCGGGTGAGGCGCGCGCGGCCTACTCTGCGTCGATATGCGCAAGGGGCCGCACCCGATCCGCTTCTTCATCCTCGTCCTGCCCTTCGGCGCGGCGTTCGGCTACGCGGCAGTGGCGCTGCAGTGGGCGGCCACGAAGCGAGAGGGCGTCGCCGTCAGCGACTTCGGGAAGGTCATCTCGGCCGCGTTCGTCGTCCACGGCATCAAGTTCCTGTGGGCGCCCATCGTCGACGCGACGCTGGCGAAGCGCACCTGGTACGTCATCTCGCTCGCGCTCTCGCTCGTCGGCCTGTTCGTGTCCGGGCTCATGCCCCTCTCGACGAAGACCTTGCCCGCGCTCACCGCGGTCATCATGGCCTCTCAAATCGGCCTGACGCTGCTCGGCATGGCGTGCGAGAACCTGCTCGGGAACCTGCCCGCCGCGGAGAAGGGCAGGGGCGCCGGGTTTTATCAAGCTGGCAATTTCGTCGGCCTCGGCCTCGGCGGCGGCCTCGCGCTCGACCTGACGGAGAGGTTCTCGCAGCGCTGGATGGGCGCGGCGATCCTCTGCGCGATCCTCGCGCCGTGCGCCCTCGCGCTCATCGGGCTGCCGGAGCCGCCGCGCAGCGCGCACGGCCTCTGGCCCACGGTGAAGACGCTCGGGCGCGACCTGCTCGAGCTCGTGGTCAAGCGCGTCGACGGGCGATGGCTCCTGTCGGCGGCGGGCCTCAGCGGCCTCTTCATCGCCCTCTCGCCGACCGGCAGCGGCGCCGCCGGCAACTACTGGCCTTCCATCGCGAGCCACTGGGGCGCGTCCACGGCCACGATCGAGCTCGTCAATGGCTGGCTTGGCGGCGTCATCGGTGGCGCGGGCGCGCTCGCCGGCGGCTGGCTCTCCGACCGCATGCAGCGCAGGAACGCGTACGTGCTCGGCGGCGCCGCGACCGCGATCTCGGGTCTGCTCTTCGCGATCGCCCCGCTCGTGCCAGGCTCGTTCGTGGCGGGCGTCCTCGTCTATACCTTCTTCAACGGCGTCGCGTTCGGCGCCTTCTCCGCGTTCGTGCTCGAGACGATCGGCCACGGCGCCGTCGCCACCAAATACAATATCTTCGCCTCGCTCGCGAACCTCGCGACGTCGTACATGATCAACGTCGATGGCAAGGCGTTCGACGCATACAAGGAGTCGGGCATGCTCTTCGTCGACGCCGCGTGCACGTTCGGCGGCGTCGGCGTCATGTTCACGCTCGTCGCGGCCGTGCAGTGGTTCGCGCGACGGCAGCTCCGCGGCGCCGCGCCGGCGGCCAGCTGACGGCGACGGATCCGTGGAGGGTCGCGGCGCGTAGCGCCACGCGGCGCGTGGCCGTCGGCTGAACGGATGTGACCTTCGGGCCGGCGATCGCGCGACGCGGGGGGGGTGCAGCGCATGTCGTCGATCTCACGCTCCACGGAGAGGTTCTCTCGCCAGCACGCCGAGCTCGGCGCCCTCAGCAAGGCGCTCCTCAAGGAGCTCGACACGGGCGCCATCGCCGCGGACCCTATGAAGGTGAAGCGCGCGCTCGCGAGCTTCAGCGGCCGGCTCCGCGTGCACGCGGCGATGGAGCAGCAGGCGCTCTATCCGCGGCTGCTCGCGAGCTCCGACGCGACGGTCGCCGCCAAGGCGCGCTCGCTCCTCGACGAGATCGGCGGCATCTACGACGGCTTTTATGCCTATCTCGCCGCGTGGTCGCGGCCGAACGCGCTCGAGGCCGACGTCGAGGGGTTCTGTCGCGAGACCATGCGTCAACTCTTCCAGCTCGGAGCGCGGATGAAGCGCGAGGACGACGAGCTCTACCCGCTCGTCGACGCGCTGGACGCCAAGGCGAGCTGACGCGATGCGCTCCGGCGCTGCGTGATAGCGTGGCTCGATGATCGTCGCTGCACGCCACGCCGCCGCGGCCGCGCTCTTCGCCGTCGTCGCGGTCGCCGCGGGCTCGTCGGCGGTGCCCGGCTGCGCCTCGGGCTCGACCGACACGTGCACGCAGACGAGCGACTGCATGATCGGCTTCTGCGGCTCCGACGGCATCTGCCACGACCTCTGCAACGACAGCGGCTGTCCCGCGCACCAGCGCTGCGCGCCCGACGGCGCGTGCGTGCCTGACACGAGCGGCAGCACGGGCGGGGCGTCGACGGCGTCGTCGAGCTCGTCGAGCGCGTCGGCCAGCTCGAGCGCGGCGTCGGGCGGCGGCGGCGGCTCGACCGTCGGCGCAGGCGGTGGCGGAGAGAGCGCGTCGTCGTCGACGGTCACCGCGTCGTCGTCGAGCGCCGCCTCGTCCTCGAGCGCGGCGTCGTCGTCGAGCGCGTCCTCCACGGCGTCGTCGTCGAGCGCCACCTCTTCGTCGACGAGCACGGGCGGCACGCGCCGCGAGCTCGATCTCTGCGGGACCGACGTCGACTGCGCCTCGCCGCTCGTCTGTCGTCCGCTCACCGTCGGCGGCGAGTCGCGGTGCACGCGCGACTGCGCGTCGAGCGCCGGCTGCATGGCGGGCACCCTGTGCGAGGACATCCTCGGCGAGTCGTACTGCGCCGGCGGCGACGTCGGCCGCGCCTGCGTCGACGCGACGACCTGCAACTTCGCCTGCCTCGTCGCGCAGGGCTACTGCACCGTCCAGTGCGCGACGGGCTCCGACTGTCCGAACGGCTACGGGTGCGAGGGCGTGGGCACCCCGCCGACGCGCGTGTGCGTGAAGGCCGAGGCGCCGTGCGGACCTGGCGACACGAGCGCGTGCATCGCGACCGCGGCGTGCGACGTCACGCCGCACATGGTCGTCGGCGGCTGCACGCTCGCGTGCTCGAGCGCGAGCGACTGCCCGCGCCGCGCCGCCGGCCTCGCCGCGTGGACGTGCAACGGCCTCTGCAAGCGCCCGGCGGACGTCGTGGGTCCCCTCGAGACCGGCTACGCGCCCGCGCAATACGCGTGCGACGCGCTCGGCAACGAGGTCAACGTGTGCAACGACGCGCTCCACATCGACGTCGCGTCGTTCACGATCCCGAGCCCGCCCGCCGTGAGCTGCAGCGCGACGACGACGACCGACGGCGCGCCCGGCGACGCGTGCATCGACTCGTGCCGTTACCAGGGTGGCTGCCCGTTCGGCGCCGCGTGCACGGCCATCGGGAGCGTCGGCTCGAACCGCGTCGGCCTCTGCATCCCCGTCGGCGGAGGCGAGGTCGGCGCGCCGTGCTCGAGCCCAGGCGACTGCGTGTTCGGCGACTGCACGAGCGCCGGCGTCTGCAGCCGCGACTGCACCGCCGACGGCGTGTGCCCGACCGGCTCGACGTGCACGCCCGGCGGCGGCCCCGCGGTCGAGGGCGCGCCGTTCCGACGCTGCGAGTAGTCGGTCGGATCGACGCGCGGTCGGCGAACGCGCGAGCGCGCAGCGGGCAGGTGATCTACGCGTCGCGCATGACGAAGCAGCAGCCCCTCGGCAGCGGGTTCGGCGCGAAGACGACGGCGCGGGAGGTGCTCGGCGATCAGCGGCTCGACGGGCGCGTCGTCGTCGTCACCGGCGGCGCGGCGGGCGTCGGCCTCGAGACCACGCGCGCGCTCGCGGCGGCGGGCGCGACCGTCGTCGTCGGGGCGCGCTCGATCGATCGAGCGAACGCGGCGCTCGCCGGCGTGTCGGGCGTCGAGGTCGACGTGCTCGATCTCGCGGAGCCCGCGTCGGTCGACGCGTTTGCCGCGCGCTTCGCCGCCTCGGGCCGCGCGATCCACGCGCTCGTCGCCAACGCGGGGATCATGGCGGCGCCGCTCGCGCGCGACGCGCGCGGCTTCGAATCGCACCTCGCGACGAACCACCTCGGACATTTTCAGCTCACGATGCGCCTCTGGCCCGCGCTCGTCCGCGCTGGTGGCGCGCGCGTCGTCTCGCTGTCGTCGCGCGGTCACGCGCGCGCTGGCGTCGACTTCGACGATCCGAACTTCGAACGGCGCCCGTACGACAAGTGGCTCGCGTACGGGCAGTCGAAGACCGCGAACGTGCTCTTCGCCGTGGCGCTCGACGCGCGCGGCGCGCCGCACGGCGTGCGCGCGTTCGCGGTGCACCCCGGCGCGATCGTGACGGACCTCATGCGCCACCTCGACCCCGCCGAGGCCGACGCCGCCGTCGCCGCCGCGAACAAGATGCCGGCAGGGCTCAAGACGGCCGAGCAGGGCGCGGCGACCAGCGTCTGGTGCGCGACGAGCCCCGCGCTCGACGGCCTCGGCGGCGTGTACTGCGAGGACGTCGACGTCGCCGCGCCCGCCGAGGAGACCGCGTCGGTGCCGCGCGGCGTGCGCGCGTGGGCGGTCGATCCCGAGATCGCGGAGCGGCTCTTTCGCGTGAGCGAGGAGTGGACGAGCGCGCGCTTCGAGGGCTGACGCGGCGGCGCGCGATCAAGCGGAGAGGTCGTGGGCGGGCATCGTCAGCGTGACGCGCAGGCCGCCCGATGGCGCGGCGCCGAAGTCGACGGAGCCCGCGTGTCGCTCGACGATCGCGCGGACGA
>DASYCF010001169.1:0-1844 GCA_036500365.1 Byssovorax sp. | reverse complement strand
CGAAGTAGCCGGCGACGATCTCGCTCTCGCCCTCGGGCTGGTCGAACGGGACGCGCTTGGTCTCGGCGCAGAGCGCGACGAGGAAGAGCACGAACGCGAACGGCTGGACGAAGATGCCCCACGCGTTCTCGCCCTGCCACTCGACCATCTGATCGAGGCGCACGCCGCCGTAGATGATGAAGAGGCCGATGAGCGAGAGGCCCATCGCGACCTCGTAGCTCACCATCTGGCTCGCCGCGCGGAGGCCGCCGAGGAGCGAGAACTTGTTGTCCGACGACCACCCCGCGAGGGCGGCGCCGACGACGCCGGTGCCCGCCATCGCGAAGAGGTACAGGATGCCGACGTTGAGGTTCGCGATCTGGAGGGGGATGGCGTGCGCGGCGCAGACGAGCTCGTGGCCGAGCTGATCGTGCGGCACCGAGAGATCGGCGAGCGTGAGCGGCGCGCGCCCGTCGCCGCCGACGCACAGCGTCGACCCGAACGGGATGACCGCGAACGTGACGAGCGCGGGGAACATCGCGAGCATCGGCGCGAGCGCGTGGAGGAGCTTGTCGGCGTTCTTCGGGACGAAGTCCTCCTTCCAGATGAGCTTGATCGCGTCGGCCCCGGCGTGCAGCGTGCCGGCGAGGCGCAGCGGGACGCCGCCCTCGGGCACGCGCGCCGCGAAGAAGAGCGCGCTCGCGAACGAGATCACCGCGAGGAGGCCGAGGCAGCCGCGCGCGACGAACATCGCGTACTCCATCGGCACGAAGCGCAGGAGGCCGAACGCGATCGCGTGCATGCCGAGGCCGACGAAGAAGATCGACCGCGGGTCCGAGTCTTCGAAGAGCGCGTCGACGCCGCCGACGACGCCGCGCTTCTGCACCGAGGCGCAGATGAAGAGCGCCGACACCCAGCCGACGAACACGGCGAGCTGCAGGCTCGATCCGGGCGGGAACGTGAGCGGGTGCAGCACGGCCGCGCGCGCGGCGAACGCGCCGAGCACCGTGGGCGGGAGCAGCACGATGACGCGCGCTGCCCAGCTCGGGAGCGGCGCGACGGCGCGGTTCGGGCCCACGCGGTCCTGCACCATCGCGCTCTGGCGCCGGTCGGCCCAGGTGGCGACGGCCGCCGAGTTCAAGAGGAACATGACGATGACGAGGATCTTGACGATCGCGACCAGCAGCTCGACCCAGCTCATGCCATCGCCTCCGGCTTGTCGACGCCGGCGGGCGGCGCTTGCCCCTTCTCGCCGGGCGGCGGGCCGGGCACGGCCTCGACGAAGCCGGCGATGCCCTCGCGCGCCATCGCCTTGCGCACGTCGGACAGCTTGCTCCACGGCATCGCGTAGCCGAGGGCGCGCGCGAGCCGCGCGACGAGCTCCCAGCCGGGCCGCGCGTCCTCGCGCGGGTTCAGCGCGCGCTCGCTCCGCTGCGCGAGCCCTGCGCGGTTGACGTACGTCCCCTCCGCCTCGGCCCAGGTGCACGACGGGAGCGCGACGTGGGCGGCCTGCGCGAGCGGGCCGTGGTGCGCGGCGATCGTGACGACGCCCTTCAGCTTGCCGAGCGCGGCGCGCGCCTCGGCCGCGTCGATCTCGACCTCGGCGCCGAGCACGAGCGCGAAGGCGTAGATGCCTTGCGCGATGCCGGCCTCGAGATCGGCGAACGGGCGGGGCGGCGTGTCCTTGCAGAGCTCGACGACGCCGCGCGTGTTCGGGTTCTTGTCTTCGCTCATCAAGATGTCGTCGCCGCGGCCGAGCGGTCGCCCGGTGACGAAGAGATCCTTCGTGCCGACGAGCGTCTTCGCGAACGTGACGAGCGCGAAGTTGTCCTCGCTCGAGTGCTGCGCCGAGAGCACGACGGCGA
>DASYCF010001168.1:0-3199 GCA_036500365.1 Byssovorax sp. | reverse complement strand
CGGCTCAGGGAGTACGCGGCGTTCCATCTCCATCACGAGTATTACAACATGGAGTTCTTCGGCGAGACGTACTTCACGCCGCCGATGCCGCGCTCCTATGCGCCGGTGATGACGCTGGCGACGGTGCCGATGGTGACGCTCGCCCTCTTCGCGGCCGGCGTCTGCCTTCGTGGCCGCGCGCTCTGGCGAAAGATCGAAGCGTTCGATCCCGCGCAGACCGCGGTGCTCTGGGCGCTCGGCGTGTTGGTCAACTACGTGTTCTGGCTGCGATCGAGCACGCCGATCTTCGGCGGGACCAAGCACTGGATGACGGCGTATCCGTTCCTCGCGCTGTTCGCGGGCGCGGGTCTTGCGGCGGCCGCGGCGTCGCTGCGCCGCGCGCTCGGCCGCCGTGCGAGCGCGATCGGCGCGCGGCTCGGCGGCTTCGCGCGGTCCGGGGGCGTGCAGCTCGCCGCGCTCGGCTGCCTCGCGTTCGCCGCGCCGATCGCCGAGACCGCGCACAGTCACCCGTGGGGCCTCTCGTCGTACGTGCCGCTCGTCGGCGGCGCGCCCGGCGCCGCGACGCTCGGCCTGAACCGCACGTTCTGGGGCTACACGACGGGCTCCGTCGTCGACTGGCTCAACGCGAACGCGCCGCGTGGCGCGTCGGTCTACGTGCACGACACCGCGTCGCCCGCGTGGGAGATGCTGCGGAGGGACAAGCGCTTGCGCCCGGACATCCGCGGCGTCGGCACCGTGGTCGGCGCCGACTTCGCGCTGTATCACCACGAGCCGCACATGGAGGGCCAAGAGTACCAGGCCTGGGGCGTCTACGGCACGGACCAACCGGCGTTCGTCGCCGGCCTCGACGGCGTGCCCGTCATCTGGGTGTACCGCCGCGCGCGCTGACGTCGGTAGGAGCGGCCGAGTCAGCGCTTCTTCGCGGGGGTCTTCGCCGACGCAGACGCCTTGGCGGCGGCCTTCTTCGGCGCGGCGGACTTGGGCGCCTTGTCGGCGGCGGGCGGCTTCTTCTTCGCGGCGGTCTTCGTCGCCTTGGCCGCGGGCTTCTTGGCGGCGGGCGGCGCTTCGTCGTCGTCGAGCGCGGGCTTCGCGACGCGCTGCTCGGGCTTCGCTGCGCGCGGCTCGGGCTTCGCTGCGGGGAGGACGTCGACCTTGAGGGCGGCGACGCCGGCGCGGCGCGCGGCGCCGTCGGAGCTCGGCGGCGGCTCGGGCGCGGCGCTGGCCGTCGGCGCGCCCGCGAGGAGCGACGCGACGCCGCGCGCGAAGAGCGCGACCGGCTGGTCGATCTCGCGCGAGTCCTGGTCCGAGAGCGGGGTCAGCGCGATGCGGATCGTGCGCGGGTCGACGAACTCCCAGCTCGCGGCGCAGCCCGAGCGGTGGAGCGTCTTGCTCGCGATCGCCTCGATGCGCGCCTGCTCCTGCTTCTGCTCGGCGTCGCCGATGTCGCGGCCGAGGTCGACGCGGCGCTCGATCGTCGGCAGCTCGACGGCGCCCTCCTCGACGAGGGCGGTGAGCTCGTCGGCGACCGACTCCTCGAGGTCGAGCCGGCCGTCGGGCCCGGCGTCCGGCATCGAGAACGTCGCCTCGCGCGTGTCGCTCGCGAACGACACGAGCTCCGCTTCGACGAGCGCGGCGGCCTGCTCGAGCGCCTCGCGCAGCGTCTCGGGGTCGGCGCGCTTGGCGACGGTGGACGCGACGTAGCCGAGCGTGTCGAGGCGCACCTTCACGGTCGCGTCCTCGCCGCCGCCGCCGTCGTCGGCGTCGTCCTCGGCGTGGGCCTGCAGGAGCCCGTCGCGCACCGAGCGGAAGACGTCGCGCTGGATGACGTTGTCCTCGGCGAAGACGTCCTCCACGTGGTCCGAGTCCATGAGGGCGCGCGTCATCTTGCCGACGACGTCCTCGACCGCCTCGTCGACGGCGTCGTCGCCGAAGGTGCTCGTGACCTCGCCCATGACGACGCCGCGCGAGAGGCGGGGGGCGATCAGCGCGAGCGTCGACGCCATGAGCTCGTCGAGCTCGCGCGCGAGCGCCTGGGCGCCGCCCTTCACGACGAGGATGTGTCCCTGTGCCTTGAGCGTCTCCACGACGCTCGAGGACAGCCGCCTGCTCAGCTCCCGCTCGTTCACCGGAGCGACGAAGCTTACACGCAATCCCGCGCTCGTCGCCAAGCCCGCGTTGAGCTCTGCGGAGGATTTGACGGCGGCGCCCCCCGGGGCGGGCCTACCCCCTATTGCGCGTCGCCCTCGACGACCTTCACGAGGGTTGGGCCGATGTGCTCGGGCACGGCGGCGGCGCGGAACGCGTCGAGCGCGCCGGCGCGGACGGTGATGCGGACGATGAACCCCACGCCGTCCTCGCGCTCGACGCCGATGCCGACGCACCAGGGCTCGGCGCCGATGCGCTGCTTCAGCTCGTCCTTCGCCCGCCTCGCCGACCCGACGTCGCTCATGCTGGGGGCATAGCCCCGAGCGGCGCGGGCGCCTACTCGTAGCCGACGGCGCGCACGCGGTACGTCTCGGGCGCGGCCGCATAGTCGAACACCTTGGCCGAGAACATCGCCGACGCGCCGGCGTCGAGGTCGCCGCCCGCGACGATGGCGTTCTGCGCTGCCACGATCTTCCCGTCGGCGCCGTAGAGCGACACGATCGCGGCGACGTTGCGCGCGCGGAACGCCGAGCCGTTCGTGATCTTCCCCTCGAGCGACGCCGGCGTGTAGCCCTTCTTGGGCGTGTACTTCACGTCGGTCGTGCGGAGGTCCGCGACGCGGTCGCCCATGATGGGCGAGCCGGCGATCTCGGCGCGCCACGACGCGAAGCGATCGATCTTCGCGGTGACGATCACCGAGCACGGGATGCGCGCGCCCGGCTCGAGCGAGCGGAGCAGCGTGAAGCAGTTGCCGCTCTCGATCGCGGTGCCCTGCGCGTCGTACAGCGTGATCTTCGCGCGTGGGCTGCCGATGGGCTCGGTGCCGGTGTTGACGATCTCGCCGATGAAATGGCGGAACCCGATCGTGTCGCTCTTCCACGTGCGCACGTCGCGGAGCTCGGCCTTCGGCGGCGCGGTCGAGGGCGGCTTCCACGGCTCCTCGGGCGCGCCGGAAGCGGCGGGCGTCGGCACGGTCGCCTCGACGTCCTTCTTGGCGACCGAGTACATGAAGAGCGCGACGCCGCCGCCGATCAGGAGCGTGAGCAGGAAGAGC
>DASYCF010001167.1:0-2845 GCA_036500365.1 Byssovorax sp. | reverse complement strand
GCCGCAGCGCCTGCTCTCGATGAGCCGCCGCGCCGACAGCCTGCTCTTGCACGTCGGCCTGCAGGAGCCGTGGGGCGCGGCGCCGCGCATCGCCCTCGCGCACGCGATGGTGCAGACGTGGATCGGCGGCGTGCTGTGGATCGGCCCCGACGACGCCGCGCACGAGGCCGAGTCGTACTGGTTCAGCGAGGGCGTCGCGCGCTACTTCGCGCGGGAGATCCTCTTCCGCGTCGGCCTGCTCGATCCGGACGAGTACAGGGACGCGATCGCGCTCGACCTCGCCATCGCGTTCACGTCGCGGCGCAAGGGCGAGTCGAACGCGGCGCTCGCGGCGCACGTGGCCGACGAAGGCGCGCTCGGCCTGCTCGTCGCGCGTGGGAGCCTCTACGCGCTCGGCGCGAGCGCGCGCATCCGGCAGCGCACCGCGGGCAAGCGCTCGCTCGACGCCGTGATGCTCGCGCTCTTCGAACGCGGCCGCGCCGAGAAGCGGCGCGTGCTCCCCACCTCGGCGTGGCTCGACGCGATCGCGACCGAGGGCGGCGAAGCCGAGCGCGCCGCGTTCGAACGCAGCATCGGCGAGGGCCGCGCGCCAGCGCTCCCGAGCGACGCGCTCGGCCCGTGCTTTCGTCGAGGTCAGGGGCGCTATCCGCGCTTCGACGTCGGCTTCGACGAGGCGGCGACGCTCGCGTCCAAGGACCACGTGATCCTCGGCCTCGAGCGCGGCGGCCCCGCCGAGCGCGCGGGCCTCCGCGCCGGTGACGCGCTCGTCCGCAGCACGCGCACGCCCGACTCCGTGAAGGACGGCGAGCGCCTCGAGGTGCGCCGAGGCGACAAGACCCTCGAGCTCCGCTACCTCCCCGTCGGCGAGAGCTACCCGGGCGACGTCTGGACGCGCGTCGCCGGCATCCCGAACGAGAAGTGCAAGCCATGACCACGACGCGCGCGAAGACGAAGACGAAGGACGTCTCGATCCCGCTGACGTCGGGCGGTCGCGTGACGGGGCGGCTCACGTCGGCGGTCGCGAAGCCGCGGGTCGCGATCGCGCTCGCGCACGGGGCCGGGAGCGACCTCGACGCGCGCCTCCTCGTCGCCGTCGCCGACGGGCTCGCGGCGCGCGGCCATGCCGTCTTGCGGTTCAACTTCCCGTACAAGGAGCGCGGCGGGACGGCGCCCGACAAGGCGCCCACGCTCGAGGCGACGTGGCGCGACGTCGCCGCGTGGCTCCGCCCGCGCGCCGAGAAGCTCGTGATCGGCGGCAAGTCGATGGGCGGCCGCTACGCGTCGATCGTCGCGTCGAAGGGCCTCGCGTGCGGCGCGCTCGTCTTCCTCGGCTACCCGCTGCACCCGGCGACGAAGAAGGGCGCGAAGGTCGACCCTGCGAAGCTCCGCGACGCGCACCTCCCGCTCGTCGCCGCGCCCATGCTGTTCGTGTCCGGCACGAAGGATCCGCTGTGCGATCTCGCGCTGCTCCGCCCGGTGCTCGCGCGCGTCGGGCCGCGCGCCGAGCTCGTCGTCGTCGACGGCGCCGATCACGATCTCGGTCCGCCGCGGTCGAAGGCGAACCCGCGTGACGCCAACGACGCCGCGGTGATCGCCGCGGTCGACGCGTTCTTGTCCGCGCGCGTGTAGCGCCGCGCCCTCGCGCCCGTTGGGGCGGCCGCCGACCCGCGATGCAAGCGTCGCCGCCTCGCGTCCTCGGCGCGCGGGCGCACGCTCCTTCCATGAGCACCGACAAGCGAAGCGCCAACGTCGTCAACCTCGAGTCCGTCGAGCCGCACACCTTCGGCAAGGGCAAGCTCGGCGCCCGCACGCGGCGGCTCGGCGCGGCGAGCGGCGGCCGCGCCCTCGGCTGCACGCACCACGAGCTCGAGCCGGGGAAGACGTCGTACCCGTTCCACTTCCACAGCGCCTTCGAAGAGGCGATGTACGTGCTCGAGGGCGAGGGCACGCTGCGCCTCGGCGATCAGCGGATCGAGCTCCGCCCGGGCGACTACGTCTCGATGCCCGCAGGCCCGTCGTACGCGCACACGGTCGCGAACACCGGCGAACGGAGGCTCGTGTACCTCTGCATGTCCGGCCCGGCGACGCCGGCGACCCTCGATGTCGTCGCGTACCCGGACTCGAACAAGGTCTCGTTCGCGTCGGGCGTGGAGCCGGGGAAGGTCGCCTGGCGGGACGACGCGTGGACCATCGGCGTCGTGAAGCAGGAGGACACGAAGGCCGACTACTTCGAGGGCGAGCCGCTCGCGAAGGAGTAGCCGCCGCCGCGGGCGCCCGGTGGTGCTAAATGCGGGCCGGCATCCATGCGCCCTCGACCGCTCCTGCTCGCCCTCGCCCTGGCCGTCACCGCGTGCGCCTCCGAGCCCCAGGCGGCGAAGGAGGGCTTCGCGCCCGAGGACGAGTGGGCGAGCTACGCGCCGAGCGCCGTGTGGCTCGTCGCGACGCACGGCACGCCGAACGACCACAAGAAGGAGTGCGCGCGCGCGTTCGAGTGGATCGACGGCGAGGAAAAATGCGCGGCGACGAGCTGCCAGCGCGGCGTCGACCTCGCCGAGGTGTGGCAGAAGCGCTGCCCGAAGTTCGACCGCGCGCACGTCGATCGCGTGAAGGAGGTCGCCGAGGCGATCCAGTCGAACACGTCGAAGCCGTCGACGCCGTGCGAGGACGAGGCGGACGCGCTGCTCAAGGGCTCGTGCGCGGGCGAGGTGTGCGCGCGCGCGACGCAGAAGTGGGCGACGAAGTGCGGCGCGAAGGTCGCCTCGCCGCTCACGGTGCGCTTCCTCGAGCGGCTCGTCGAGCGGCAGACCGACGCGTCGGAGCGCGTGCAGCTCGACGTCCGCTCGTG
>DASYCF010001166.1:0-1588 GCA_036500365.1 Byssovorax sp. | reverse complement strand
GAACATGACGTCGTTGAAGTCGTTGTCGGAGCCGTGGTCACGGCGCTGGTCTTCGATGCCGACCACGTTGTAGGGCGCGCCGCCGAGGAAGTCCGCGGTGCCGTCGATCGCGAGCGACACGTAGTGGCGCGCGACGTCGGGGCGACCGACCGAGTTCTCGGGGTTGAGCACGTCGAGCGTCGTGACGATGCCCGACGCGACGTTCGCGTTGTCCGCGGGCGACGTGCTCGGGAGCGCGGGCGCCGAGGGATCCCAGCCGGTCACGCCGGTCCCGTTCCAGCCGTTCGCGACGAGGAAGAAGCCGATCCGCGTCCCGGCCGGGAACGTGGCGACGTCTCCGTTCTGATCGCGGAGCGTCACGGTGTCGCCGGGGTTCAGGGGCCCACCGGCGGAGACGCCCTTCACGCGCGGGAACACGAGCTGTCGAGACAGGATGTGCACACCGGCGTTGTCCGCCGAATACGTGAAGTATCCGAGCGTGTTCTGATAGCCGGCGCCCTCGCGCAGGAACGTGACCTTCACCGTCGCGGGAGCGTTCACGTAGATGTTGGGATCGTAGGCGTCCGACAGCAGCGTCGCGGCGACGGCCACGCGCTCGGGGAGGAGCGCGCCGACGGTCGACGACACGTCGGCCGGGATGGGGAGAGAAGAGTCGATGAACTCGCGCGGATCCATCGCCGACGCGTTGGACGCGGCACAGGCGATGACGGCGAGCGTCGCCGCCGACGCGGCGAGGTGCGAGAAGCGCTTGATGACGAGGTTCCTCACGGCGTCCTCCGATCGAGCTCGACCGCGAGGCCGCCGAGGTCTTGAGCCGCGATGGTCTGAATCGACGAAGGCGCGAAGTCACCCGCGGTGACGCGGGCCTGTTCGTCGGTCCAAGGGCCGACCCAGCCAGCGCGGTGCACGACGAGCTCGAGCTGCCCGCCGATCTGATCGGCGCGAAGCGGCAGCACGGCGTTCACCTGACCGTCGACGTCGGTCATCGCCTGCCACAGCACGCCGGGCGCGAACTCCGTGGCGCTCGCGAGGGCGCGCACGATGACGAGCGCGTTCGGCACCGGCGCGCCGTGGCTCGCGACCGAGACATTGAGAGCAGACGGCGAGACGAGCGTCGCGACCGGCGTCTCCCCCGCGTCCGGCGAGTCGCTCGACGACTCGGCGGCGCAGCCGAATGCGGGGGCGGCTGCGAGCAGGCAAAGAATGACCTGCCAGCCACGGAGGCTGGCGGTGAGGGGCTTGTGTTTCATGTCGTCCTTTCGGCCTCTCGGGCCGAGGGCGGCATCGCAACCGACGTGCCGCGGGCGATCGAGCGACGAATACAGCGGATCGCGCGCGCGGGGCGCGAAGCGTCGAGTGCCTGGGGCCCTGGGCCGGCCGCGCGCGTTCCGGATCGGAACGCCGCGGAACACCCTCCGGCCCGCGCGACTACCGCTTGCGCAGCACGGCGAGCGCGCCGTCGGCGAGCGCGCGCGTGAGGTCGCCCGCCGGCATCGCGCGCGCGAGCGGCGCGGCCTGGCCGGCCCAGAGCGACGTGAAATCGCTCGCGCCGCGCCGCTCGGCCGCCTCGCGCAGCGCCATCGTCGGG
>DASYCF010001165.1:0-4841 GCA_036500365.1 Byssovorax sp. | reverse complement strand
GCGAGATGCTCGTCCTCTTCTCGGACGGGCTCGGGAGCAAGCTCGGGCTGGACGCCGACCGAGATCTGCTCGTCGAGCCGCCGCTCGTCGCCGCGGCGGCCCTCCTCGATCGCTACGGAAAGCGGCACGACGACGCGCTCGTCGTCGTCGTGCGGTGACGTGACGACCCGCTCAAGCAGCGCGGCGCGGGGACCTCGCGCGGAGCGCGTCCTCGAGGGCGCGCATCGCGTCGACCGTCGTGAAGACACCCACGAGGCCCCCGGTCGCGTCGACCACGAGGGTCGCGCCGTACTTGCCTTCGGCCATCGCGCCGGCCACCTCGCGCAGGAGCGCGCTCTCTCGCGCGACGTACGGGAACGGCGTCATCGCGTCGTCGACGAGCGTCTTGTCGCGCGCGGCCTCGTCGGAGGCCTCGATCCAGGCGAGATCGCGCTCGGTGAGGATGCCGACGAGCTCGCCGGCCTGGAGGACGGGCAGGTGACGGATGCCGTGCGATCGCATGACCGCGTGGGCACGCGCGACGGTCTGGTCGGCTCCGATCGTGTGAGGGGTCTTCGTCATGTAGTCGGCGACGGTCGCTTCACGCTTCATGGGCAGCTCGCTCTCTCCCGAGGTTCACGAGCCGACGGAGCACGACCTGTGCCACGACCGCTGTTTGCTCGTACGCAAAGAGCCCGGCAGGTAACCTAGGCCAAATCTCATGAGCAAGATCGAGCAGGACAAGCCGAAAATCCGGGTGTTGGTCGTCGACGACGAGGCGAGCGCGCGCGGCCCGGTCGAGCGCCTGTTGAAGGACGAGGGCTACCTCGTCGACGCGGCCGAGGACGGGGTCGCCGCGCTCGCGATCGCCGCGGAGCGCCCGCCCGACGTCATCGTCACCGATCTCAACATGCCGAACCTCGACGGCCTCGGCCTGCTCGCGAAGGTGCGTGAGCAGGACGGGCCGCCCGTGATCATGGTCACGGGCGTCAGCGACATGAGCTTCGCGATCCGGGCGATGCGCGCGGGGGCCGAGGACTACCTCACGAAGCCCGTCGACGTCGACGCGCTGCTCGTCTCGATCGAGCGCACGCTCGAGCGCCGCGCCCTCCGCTCGGAGAGCGCGGCCCTTCGGAGCGAGATCGCCGAGCGCGACGGCGGCGGCTTCGGTTCGCTGCTCGGCGCGAGCCCTGCCATGCAGCGCGTCTATCGCATGGCGAGGCAGGTCGCCGGCGCGCGCGCGACGGTCTTGATCACGGGCGAGAGCGGCACCGGCAAGGGCGAGCTCGCGCGCGCCATCCACGCGCACGGCCCGCGCAGCAAGCAGCCGTTCGTGTCGCTCCACTGCGCCGCGCTCGCGGAGTCGCTGCTCGAGAGCGAGCTCTTCGGCCACGAGCGCGGCGCGTTCACCGGCGCCGACAAACGCCGCGCCGGCCGCTTCGAGCAGGCCAACGGCGGCACGCTCTTCCTCGACGAGGTGGGCGAGATCCCGATGGCGACGCAGGTGAAGCTCCTCCGCGTCCTGCAAGAGCGCACCTTCGAACGCGTCGGCGGCAACGAGACGGTCAGCGTCGACGTGCGCCTCGTCGCCGCCACGAACCGCGATCTCGTCGCCGCCGTGAACGACGGCCGGTTCCGAGAGGACCTCTATTACCGGCTCAACGTCGTGCACCTCGACATGCCACCGCTCCGCGTGCGCGACGCCGACGTGCTGCTCCTCGCGAACCGCTTCCTCGCGCGGTTCGCCGAGGACAACCACCGCGATATCCGCGGCTTCGGCGACCGCGCGCGCGCCAAGATCGTCGCGCATCGCTGGCCCGGCAACGTCCGCGAGCTCGAGAACGCGATCGAGCGCGCCGTCGTCCTCTGCGACGGACCGCTCATCGAAGAGGAGCACCTGCCCGTCGAGGTCGGCTCCGTGGGCAAGGGCTCCGCGCGCATCCCCGGCTCCACGATGGCCGAGATCGAGCGCTTCGCGATCCTGTCGACGATGGACGCGTGCGGCGGCTCGACGACGAAGGCGGCCGAGATGCTCGACATCAGCGTGCGCACGATCCAGTACCGCATGCACGACTACGGCCTCGCCGCGAAGAAGAAGCCCGACGAGGCGTAGCTGCGCGAGGCGTCGTCTGCGCGGGGAGCGCACGGCTTGCGCACGTCTCCTCCAGGGCGCCTGGCACGCGGCGTGGAAGGCCGCTGAGCATGAAGCCGATGATCACGCTCGCGGCCGTGGACCTGTCGCCGGCGAGCGAGGCGGTCGTGGACTGCGCGCTGAGGCTCGCGGCCGACCACCCCCAGGCCGAGGTGCACGTCGTCGCGGTGCGCGAGCCGGGCCTCGGCGGGGTGGCCGCGGGCGAGCTCCGCGACCTCGTCGCGCCGCTGCGCCACGTCGCGCTGCAGCGCGTCGGCGAGTTCGAGCATGGCCGGCCAGCTCACTCCGTCGACCGCGTCGTCGTGCACGCGCTCGACGGGCAGGTCGCGCTGGAGATCGTGGGTCTCGGCGCTCACCTCGGCGCGGACACGATCGTCGTCGGGGCCCACGGTCGAGGCGGCCAGCGGGGTTCGGCCCTCGGATCGGTCTCCTCGTGCGTCGTGCGGCTCGCCGGTTGTCCCGTGCTGGTCGTGCGAGCGACCGAGCACGGCGAGGCGCTGCGGTCGACGACCTCGTGCGAGGGCTGCGCCGACGCTCGAGCCGCGCCCCTCGGGGGGCGGCTCCGATGCGCCGACCACGCTGGCCGACACGTCGACGCGCAGGTCCACGCGTACGCGAGCGGGGCGCCCTGGAAGAGCGGTGAGATCCGCTGATCCCGGCCGGACGACGGCGTCCGCGCGCGGCGCGTCGGGGCTGCGCTCCAAGCCGCGCCGAGAGCAGGCGTGAGCGTCGAACGACGAAAGGCGCCGGCTCTCGGGAGCGGGCGCCTTCGCGTCGGCTCGTGCGACGCGCGCAGATCAAGCCGCGCGCGCAGCGCGCACCTCGCTCACGCTCCACGCCACGAAGAGCACCGCGGCGGCGTCGAGCGCGAGCCACACGACGAGCGCGACGACAGGCAACGCGAGGACGAGCGCCACGAGAGACGAAGCGAGCGCCGCGAGCCGCGCCGCGAGGCGGACGTAGCGTCGCAGAGGCGCGATCCCGAGCAGCCCCAACCCAGCGACGGCAAAGCCCGGCGCGGCGCCCACGAGGAGCACGTCGGCGTGGCCGCTCAGCGCGAGGGGCGACCACGCTCCCGTCGCGCCGGCGGCGAGGTGGCTCGCGCCGAGCGCGACCAAGAAGAGGCCGATCGCTCCGCGTCGCAGCGAGGCGGCGAGCTCAAGCACGCGCCGCCTCCGCGCCCACGGGAGCCCGCTTGTCGCGCACGACGAGCGTCGAGCACGGCGCGTGGTTGACCACGCGGCCCGCGGTGGTGCCGAGCACGCGATCGAGGCCGTGGTAGCCGTGCGACCCGATCACGATCAGATCGGCGCCGCAGGCGCTGGCCTCCTCGATGATGGCCTCCCACGGGACACCGATGCGGACGCGCTTCGCGACCAGGAGCTCGCGCGGCACGTCCTTGGCGAGGTGCTCGAGCTCCACGTCGGCGAGGCCGCGGAGCAGCGCGGGGACGTCGTTCGGCGAGTTGAAGAGCGCCGCCGCGGGCACCTCGAGCGGCAAGCCCACCGCGCGCAGCACGACCAGCTCGCCTTTGCGCGCTCGCGCGACGTCGATCGCGGCAGCGAGGACGCCAGGCGCCCGCTCGGAGCCGTCGAGCGCGACCAGGACACGGTAATCGCTGGCCATCACGCCTCCAGCTTGGGCGCGGCCCCGTTGACGGCTGCCATGTGCGGCTGCGTCGTGCTCGATCGGCGGAGCTCGGCGAGGACCGTCGTGAGCGCGTGGAGCGCGTCGATGGTCGTGAACACGCCGACGACCTGCTCTCCGAGCACGACGACGGCGGCGCCGTACTTCGCCTCCTCGAGATCGCGCGCGACCTCCTCGAGCGGCGTGTCGGGCCGCACCGTGTAGACGAACTGCGTCATCGCGTCGATGACGCGCGCGGAGCCGTCTTGGTGCGCTTGCGCGTAGTAGACGTCGCGCTGACTCACGACGCCGACGATGCGCCCTTCGTCGCAGACCGGCAGGTGACGCACGCGGTGCGTGATCATCGTGTGCATGGCGCCGGCGAGCGAGTCGCCTGGCGACACGACGACGGGCGCGTGGGTCATGAACTCCTCGACGGTGGGACGGGTCGATCGCATGGCTGTTCTCCTTGGGTGTTCGTCGCGTCGAGCGCCCTCGCTCGCTGTATCCGGTCGTCGCGGGCTCCGCCG
This sequence comes from Byssovorax sp., assembly GCA_036500365.1. Classification (GTDB taxonomy): domain Bacteria; phylum Myxococcota_A; class Polyangia; order Polyangiales; family Polyangiaceae; genus DASYCF01. The sequence goes on along the minus strand of DASYCF010001165.1, from coordinate 554 downwards.
CGTCGCCTGAGCTCCGTCGCGCGTCAGATGCCGACCTGCCCGAGCTGCGCCAGGATCGCGTCGAGCTTCCGCGTCGTGCTGGCCACCTGAGCGGCGACGTCCGCGGTGGCGTTCGTGAGGCGGTCGTGGAGCTCGTCGAGCTCGCGCTCCACGGCGCGCCACTCGTCCTTCGCCTCCATCCCCGCGAGGTGGATCTTGAGACGGATCTCGTCGCGGAGCGCCCAGAGATGATCCGCGTGGTGGGTCGGCGCCGTCGTGTTCTCGTCGTCGTTCATGTGGTCGGGCAAAGCACGCGACGTGCCGTCTGCGCCTGCGGCCGACGAGCGCACGCGCATGTCGGCGGCCGATGGGCAGCCCTCGCACGCGCCGACGCGCTCGAGGTCGACCAACGGCGCCGGGCGTTCGGTCGTCACGACGCGGCGCCCTCGGGGTATCGACCGATCGCCCCGCTGCCTTCGCTCGCCACCTTCTGCAGCAGAGGCAGCGCGAGGTTCCACGCGGCGCGCGCCTTCCTCGAGCGCTCACGCGCGCGCGCCTCGTCCCGGCGGGGGTGC
>DASYCF010001164.1:0-1550 GCA_036500365.1 Byssovorax sp. | reverse complement strand
TCGTCGATCGCCCTGGGCAGCGGCGAGCACGTCGCGAAGGTCGCCGCCGCCGAGCTCAACGGCGGCGCGAAGCTCTCCGCGTGGGTCACGTATTTCACGTCGAGCAGCGCCGCGAGCGCGAGCGCGAAGGTGAAGCGGCGGCCCGCGCCCGTCGCGCTCAAGGAGAAGGACAAGGACGACGGCATCGAGAGGGCCGTCGCCGAGGTCGCGCCGCCGGCCGACAAGGCGAAGCCCAAGCCCAAGCCCAAGCCCAAGGAGCAACCGAAGGAGCCGCCGAAGGAAAAGGCCGTCGTCGAGCGCGACGACGCGCCCGCCGCGCGGCTCGAGGTGCGGCCCATCTCTTCCGGCGCCGCGACGCTCGCGAGCTTGCAGAAGCCCGTCGTCATCTCGCTGAACGCGCTGTCGATCGGCGGCGTCGCGCTCGCGCCCGCGCCCGCCATCGGCAACCACCCGCCGGAGACCCTGCTCGCGTGGGTCGGCAAGGAGCGCGGCGAGCCGCAGGTCTTCGTGACGAAGCTCGGCCCTGACGGCAAGAAGCTCGCGCAGAAGGGCGTCACCGTCATCGCGCGGAAGAAGCAGAGCAAGAACGGCCTGCCGAGCGAGCCGAGCGACGTCGCCGCCGCGTTCGACGGGCAAGACGGCTGGATCGTCGCGTGGGTCGACACGCGCGACGGCGACGCCGAGATTTACGTCGCGAAGGTCGATCGATCGATGACGAAGATCGTCCCCGACAAGCGCGTCACCGACGCCGCCGGCGACGCGGCCGACGTGCAGCTCATCGTGCGCGGCAAGGAGACGTGGGTCGCGTGGTCCGACGCGCGCGGCAACCCGGAGGAGAACGGCGGCGACATCTACCTCGCGCGTCTCGAGACCGCCGGGCTGAAGAAGCTCGCGCCCGAGACGCGCATCTTCGCGTCGAAGGAGAACTCGCGATCGCCCGAGTTCACGCGCACGCCGAGCGGCGTCCTGCTCAGCTGGATCGAGGCGGTCCCCGAGTCGAAGACGGGCGAGACCGATCCCGACGCGGGCCTGCGCGTCGCCGAGCTCGACGAGCGCGGCACCGTCATCGGCGCGCCGATCCTCGTGCGCGCCCCCGGCGAGGCGACGCTCACGTCGGCGCACCTCGCGTGCCCCGAGCGCCCGTGCCGCGGCGTCGTGACGATGGCCTCGAAGGACGCCGTCGAGCTCGCCGCGTTCACGCTGCCGCAAGGCGGCCAGGTCTCGCGCTTGAAGACGATCTCCGCGCTCACCGGCGGCGCGACGGCCGATCCGTCGCTCGCGTTCGCGTCCGCGGATCCGACCGCGCTCTTCTTCTCCGACGACACGACGAGCGGCCAGGGGCGCGTGCGCTGGATGCAGCTCGCCTGGTAGTCGCCGCGCGTGCTCGCGAGCCGCCGCGACCGGCGTGGTTTCGGCTACATTGACGCCGTGCATTGCCCCGACTGCGGCAGGTCGACGCCCGTCGGCGCGCCCCGGTGCCCGTCGTGCGGCTTTGCGCTCGGTGAGGATCACGCCGAGGTGCTCGGCCCGGCGACGCTCGGCCCGCCGCG
>DASYCF010001163.1:0-2056 GCA_036500365.1 Byssovorax sp. | reverse complement strand
GTGGCGCGATCGAGCCGGCCGTCGTCGCTCGCGAGCACGCGCATGCGATCGACGAGCACGCGCCGCGCGCCGCCCTCCTCGCCGACGAAGCCTTGGGTGCCGACGAGATCGGGCAGGAGGCGCGACGGCGTGACGACCTCGACGGGCGCGCCCTTCGCCCGCGCCGCCGCCACGGGCGCGCGCGCCACGCCGTCTCCGCCGCCGCAGCCCGCCGCCACGAGCACGATCGCGACCCGCGGCAGCGACGTCGCTGCGACCGACGCGGCGACGCGCCTCGAGAGCCGACCGGCCTTCACGCCGCGTGAGCGTAGCCCATTCGCGCGCGGGGGCCCGCCGGGTGGCGCCCGCGCCTCAACCCGGGTCGCGCGCCTCAACCCGGGTGCGCCTCTCAACCCGGGTGCGCCCGCCCCCGGACGCGCCCCTCAACCCGGGTGCGCCCCTCAACCCGGGTTGGGGCGCGCGCACCCCGGTGCGATTGCGGGCGGGCTTCTTGCCTCACACCCGGTGCGCGAGCTATTTCGACCGGCATGTCTTCCGTCGTCGCGGTCGTGGGCGCCACCGGGGTCGTCGGTCGAGAGATGCTGCGCACGCTGGAGCAGCGGCGCTTCCCCGCGACGAAGGTGATCGCGCTCGCGTCGCCGCGCTCCGTCGGCCTGCGCTTGCCGTTCGCGGGCGGCGAGATCGTGGTCGCCGCCGCGACGCCCGAGGCCTTCCGGGGCGTCGACGTCGCGCTGTTCAGCGCCGGCGCCTCGGCGTCGCGCGAGCTCGCGCCGGCCGCCGCGTCGCACGGCGCCGTCGTCATCGACAACTCGAGCGCGTGGCGCATGGACCCCGACGTGCCGCTCGTCGTGCCCGAGGTGAACATGGCCGCGGCCGCCAAGCGGCCGAGGGGCATCATCGCCAACCCGAACTGCAGCACGATCCAGCTGGTCGTCGCCCTCAAGCCGCTGCACGACGCCGCGCGCGTCCGTCACGTCGTCGTCTCGACGTACCAGGCCGCCAGCGGCAAGGGCAACGCCGCCGTCGAGGAGCTCCTCGCCCAGGTTCGCGACGCCGCCGCCGGCCGCGCGCCAACGGGCAAGGTCTTCCCCGCGAGCCTCGCCATGAACGTGCTCATGGACTGGAAGGCCGGCGTCGGCGACTACTCCGAGGAGGAGCTCAAGATGGTCCACGAGACGCGCAAGATCCTCGGCGACGACGAGATCGGCGTGTCGCCGACGACGGTCCGCGTCCCCGTCGTCACGGGTCACAGCGAGTCGGTGCACGTGCAGTTCGCGCGCCCGATGACGGCCGACGAGGCGAAGCGCCTCTTGAAGGCCGCGCCCGGCGTCGAGCTCGACGACGCACCCTACGCCCCCGGCCGCCACCCGCAGCCGCTCGCCTCCGCCGGCACCGACGCCGTGTTCGTCGGCCGCGTGCGCGACGACCTCGCCGTGAAGGGCGCGCTGAACCTCTGGATCGTCGCCGACAACCTCCGCAAGGGCGCCGCGCTCAACGCCGTGCAGATCGCCGAGCGACTCTGAAAAAGCACCGACGCGCGCTTGACCGGACATGACCCAGCCGCAACGCTTGGCGCGATGAGCGACGCGACGGGGGATCGGTTTCGTCGCCTGCGCGTCGGCGTCGCGGCGCGGACGAGCTCGGGCGACGACGCGCTCGGCGCGGACCTCGGCGCGTTCGCGGCGGCGCTCGGAGCGCGCCTCGGCATCGTGGTCACGGGGCACCCGTTCGCGCACTACGCAGACCTCCTCGACGCCATGCACGACGGCGACGTCGACCTCGGGTGGCTCCCCCCGGTCGTCGCCGTGCGCGCGCAGGCGCGCGGGCGCACGCTGCCGATCGCGCTGCCCGTGCGCGACGGGGCGTCCACGTTCTTCGGTGCGCTCTTCGCGAGCTCGGGCTCCGCGATCCGCGCCGCGAACGACCTCGCGGGCGCGCGGGTCGCGTGGGTCGATCGGCAGAGCGCCGCGGGCTACCTCGTCGTGCGCGCCTCGCTGCGCGCGCAGGGCGTCGATCTCGAGCGCGCGTTCGCGAGCGAGAGCTTCCTCGGCTCGCA
>DASYCF010001162.1:0-1898 GCA_036500365.1 Byssovorax sp. | reverse complement strand
GGAGGAACGTGCCGTCGGAGAGCTCGACGCCGCGCGCGCGGCCGCCCTGCACGACGACGCGCCGCACCCCCGCGCCGATGCGCACCTCGGCGCCGCGCGCCTCGGCTAGCCGCACGTACGCCTCGGGGATCGCGCGCGCGCCGCCCATCGGGTAGCCGAGCGCGTTGTCGCGCACCATCCGCCGAAAGCAATAGAGCGCCTCGCCGGCCGACACCTCCCAGTAGGGGAGGATGAAGTAGAGCCCGAGCAGGAAGCCGAAGAGGTTCACGCACGTCGGGTGATCCGTGAACGGCGCGACGAACTGCTCGACGGTCACGTCGTCGAGCGCGGCGACCTCGGCGTCGCTCATCGCGAGCATGCGCGTGAAGAGGCGAGCGGCACGAGCGATCTCGATCGGGGGCAGATCGAGCGCGCGCACGAGCTCGACGAGGAAGCGCGGCATGCGCGCCGCGTCGGACGGTACGGCCAGGCGCTCGACGCCGTCGCTGCCCGCGCGCCCTCGGCCCGCGACCGCAGAGCCGCCGCGAACGGGGAAGCGGATCTCGGCGATTTCGGGCGTGCGCACGAACGACACGGCCGACGCCTCGCCGACGCGCCGGAGCACGTCGCCGAGCGGGCCCGCCGCGCCCCGGCTGAACATGTGCGTGCCGATGTCGACGTGGAAGCCTTGCTTCTCGTAGCCGGCGCACGAGCCGCCGACGCGCCGGTTCTTCTCGACGAGCGTCACGGGCAGGCCCGCGTGCGCGAGCAGGAGCGCCGCCGCGGCGCCGCCGATGCCCGAGCCGACGACGATCGCGCGCGGGGCGTCGGTCACGCGGCGAAGAGCTCGCGGAGCGCGCGCGGCGACTGGATGACGCGCTCGCACGCGCCGACGAGGCGCGCGACGTCGACCTCGCCCGAGGCGTTCGTCATCGCGGCGATCGTGCGGATGGTCGCGGGTGTGGCGACGCGGAGCAGCTTCATCATCTGCTCGAGGAGCGCCTGCTCCGGGAACGCAGGCAGCGAGCCCGTGATCTCCTCGTAGTGGTCGTACATCGCCTGGAAGATGCCCTCGAGGCTGATGTCCATCTGGCGCATCGGCCCCACGAGGTCGTGCGCCGCGAGCGCGAGCAGCATCGCCGTGGCGAGGTTCTTCGCCAGGATGCGTTTGTGGTTCTTCTTGTACTCGGGGTACACCTCGCCGAAGAACCGCTGCCCCGCCGCGATGTGGCGCGACTCGTCGCGGCCGATGAGCGCGAGCACCTGACGCACGATCGGGTCCTTCGCGACGTGGTTCACTTTGTGGAAGATCTGGTTCGCGAGGTGCTCGCCGATGATGTTGATGTTGCCCATCATGAAGGCGACGTCGTCCTTGTTCACGACGCCGAACGAGTAGAGCGCCCGCACGGAGAAGCTCGGCGGCTCCATCGGGCGCCCCGTGATCTTCGGGATGAGGCGGCGGAGCGCGTCGTAGTGCTTGGCCTCCTCGAGGGCCTGCTCGACGAAGTAGAACTTCGCCTCCTCGGTCTTGACCAGCGTCGAGATGAGCGACGCGCCGGTGACGGCGGCCTTCTCGCCCGGGCAGAGGAACGCGAGCATCGCCGCGATCGCGTCGGCGTACTCGGGGTCCTCGCGCACGGGCTCGTCCCACGCGACCGCCGTCGGCACGGCCCAGAACGAGCGCTGGCCGAGCTCGAAGATCTCCCAGCCCTTCTTGTTCGGGTGCTCGCTCGACACGTCGAAGAGCCCGCCGCCGAAGAGCACGTGGCGTGCGTCCAGCGTCGCCGTGTCCCGCTCGATGCTCGTGCTGCGCGCCTTGCCCATGAGGACCTCCAGGAAGCCGGCTGCCTGCACGAGGTTAGCGCGCTTCGCGGCCCTCCGCGGGCCGGCCAGCGAAAAGCGCGCGAACGCGCCGCGGC
>DASYCF010001161.1:0-7271 GCA_036500365.1 Byssovorax sp. | reverse complement strand
GAGATCGCCGAGCTTGTGGCTCAGGGCGAAGAGGCCGAGGTAGAGCACCAGCGTGCCGAGCGTGATCGCGACGCTCGCGAGCCAGAACGCCGAGAACGCGCGCTCGCGTCGCGCGAGGGGCACGCCCGCGCCGCGCGGCAGGAGCGGACCGAACGCGCCGCGCAGGAAGAGCGCGCGCACGAACTGGAACCCGAGCACGAGCCCCGCGAGCACGAACGCGGGCCAGTCGGCGTTGAGCGCGAGGAACAGCCCGACGAGGCTCGCGGCGAGGTGTCGACGCTTCGCCGTCTCTTGCAGGCGCACGAGGCCCCACAAGAAGAGCAGCGTCCACGTGATCGTCGGCACCTCGAGCGCGTTGAAGCTCGCGAACGCGAGCGCGATCGGCAAGACGACGAACGCGAGCGCCGCCGCGGCGCCTGCCGCAGGTCGATAGAGCCGCCGCCCGAGATCGAACAGCAAAGGCGGCGTCGCGGCGCTGAGGAGCACCGGCGCGAGCCGACACACGAAGTCGTGCCGGCCGAAGACCTCCATCAACGCCGCCGTCGTCCAGAAGATGCCCCAGGGGTGGTGGCAATAATAGGCCTCGGGCGGCGGCTTCGACGCGGTGTACTCCCAGACCGGTCCAGGGATGTGCCAGCGGAGCATGTTCTCCGCGATGATCCCCATGCTCGCCGACGACGCGTAGTGTCCGGCGAGGAGCGGCCCGAAGAGCTCCCACGCCGCCGCGAGCGTGAACCAGGCGGTCGCCGCGATCGCGACGGCGCGCGCGACGCGGAGCTCGAGGTCGCCGCCGCGCGTCCGCCCGCTCACGGCGCGGACGGTAGCCGAAGCTCGCGGGGCGTGCGCGACGGCTTTCGCCCCCGTCACCGCCGGTAGAGCGGGAACTCGTACCAAGACACGACGCCGTACGTCGCGACGAGGACCAGTAAGAAGACGGCCGCGCGCACGTGGAAGATGCGCATGAGCGAGTTCGAGCGGCCGCGGAGCTTCGGCATGACGACGAAGCGCGCGACGACGAACGCGGCGCACGCGGCGACGAACGCGGCGAGGAGCGAGAGGCCAGCGGCCGTGCCGCAGCCGTCTCGGAACCACTCGGAGTACTCGCCGTCGGCGTTGCTCGAACCCTCGACGCAATCGGCCTTGTAAGCGACGCTACACGACGCGGGCACGCCCAAGAAGGTGACGCCGGCGATGAAGAGCCAGAGCGGGACGGGCCGCGCCCACACGGGCGGTACGGGGTGCGCGCCGCCGGACGGCGTGATCGCCGGGAGCGCCGAGAGGATGCGCGCGAACGCGGCGACGGCGCGCTCACCGCGCCCCGGCGTCGGGACGAGCTGCGTGAAATAGGACATGTGCGCGTTGACGACGCCGCCGTCGTCGATCGTCACCGTTTGGAACCCGAGCGCGAAGAGGGCGAGCACGCCCGCGCGGAGGGCCGGCCCGAGCACGGCGTCGAGGACGCGCGCGTCGGTCGTCGGTGTGTCGATGTAGACGGCGCGATCGAACACCTCGTCGCCGGTCTGATGCTCCACGTTGATGCCCTTGCGCTTGGCGACGAGGTCGCCCACGTCCTCGCGGCGCAGCGTGATCGCGAGCGGCCGGACCGCGACGAGCCGCGGCGCGCGGCCCGAGCGCCGGTAGTCGCCGGCGGCCTTCACGTCGTGTCGCGCGTCCTGCTCGAGGTCGTCCCGCGCGACGTCGTCGTAGCGCGCCTGGAGATCGAGGCACGACGAGCTGCCCGAGCGGTAGAGCACCGTGATCGGATGGGGCCGCAGCGCGATGACGAAGCCGTCGGTCCCGCTGACGCCCGCGATCGCGCGGAGCTCGTCGATGAGATCGCCCTCTGCGTTGGCCATGCGACCAATCTACCGTGCGCTCCGGGGCGCGAGGAGCCGGATCCTGCCGCGGCCGATCGACGCGCGCTCGCCGTTCGACGGGTGGCTTGGTAGCGTGCGCGCGCCTTGGCGTCTCTCGTCTCCGTTGCCCTGCGCCGTGCGCGGCGCGCGCCGCTCTCCGCGCTCGTGGGGCTCGCCACGGCCGCGTTCGCCGTGTGGTTCGTCGTGCGGCCGCTCTTCGCCGCGCGCTACCCGCCGATGACGGATCTGCCGTTCCATGCCGCCAGCATCGCCGCGATCCACGGGTACGGCGACGCTTCGCTCCACTTCAAGGAGCAGTTCAGCCTCCACCCCTTCGCGATCCCGTACATGAGCATGTATTGGATCGGCTCACTCTTCATGTACGTGGTCGACGTCGTGACCGCGACGAAGATCGCGGCCGCCGTCATGCTGCTCCTCTTGCCGGCCGGGCTCGCCGTGCTGTTCGTCGGCATGAAAAAGTCCGCCTCGCTCGGCGCGATGCTCGGCCTCGCGGGCGTCTGGTGCGCGCTCACGCACTGGGGCTTCTTGAACTTCGTCGGCGCGGTCGGCCTCTTCGCGATGGCGCTCGGCGAGGCGCTGCTCGTCGTCGACAGGCCCACGCGCGCGCGTCGCGTCGCGCTCGCGGTCACGCTCGTCGTGCTCTTCTTCACGCATGTATTCCGATTCCCGTTCGCGATCTGCGCGGTCGTGGGCGCCGGCGTCGTCTGCTTTCCGGCGACGCGGCGGCTCCGGCCGCTCGTCTCCCCGATGCTGCCTTCGCTCGCGCTCTTCGCCGTCTGGTGGTTCGTCCGCCCCAAGGCGCTCGAGGGCGGGCTCGGCGCGCTGACGCTCCACACCGAGCGGATTCACGACGTCCCGCGCCAGCTCGTCAATGGCTTCCTGGGCGACGCCGAGCAGGCATCCTTTGGCGGCCTCGCGAGCGCGCTCGTCCGCGTCGCGCTGGTGGCGGCGGCGATCGCGCTCGTGCGCGGGTTCGTGGTCGAGCCGGCGCCGCGAGAGCGCCTCTTTCGCCTGGGCGCCGCGGTCGCCGTCGCGTGCTCCGCCGCCGTCTTCTTCGTGATGTACCTCGTCTTGCCGATGCAGATCGGCGCCTGGTGGTACGTCTTCCCGCGCGAGGCGACGAGCGCCGCCTTCGTCGCGCTCGCGCTCTTCCCTGATCTTCCGCGCGCCGTGATCCTGCGGGCGCCGCTGCTGCTCTTGATCGCGCTCCCGCTCGCCAAGATCGCCGGCCTCGTCGAGCGCGACTACGCGCAGTTCGACCGCGCGACCGCGGACTTCGACCGCGTGACGCGTACGATCCCCAAGGCGCCGAAGCTCTTGTATTTGATCTTCGACCATAGCGGGTCGATGCGCGCCAACACGCCGTTCATCCATTTACCCGCCTACGTGCAGGCGACCCATGGGGGTTGGCTGAGCTTCCACTTCGCCGTGTGGGGCGCGTCACCCGTGCTCTACCGCGATCCGAGCGAGCGCGGCGCCGTCGTGCCGCCGCCCGTGCCGCTCCGCTGGGAGTGGATGCCGCAGCGCTTCGACCTCAAGCGCCAAGGCCCCTTCTTCGACTGGTTCCTCGTGCGCGACGTGCGCCCTCCCGATCGCATCTTCCAGGGCGATCCGTCGATCGCGCGCGTCGATCACGCCGGCGAGTGGTGGCTCTTCCACCGCAAGCCCACCGCGCCGCGCTGACGCCAATCAGGGGTGAGACAGCTCGCTCGAGCACGCGCCGGTGTCGACGTCGCCCGCGTCGGCGGCGGTGAGCCACGTGTTGAGGCATCGATCGCCGGGGTCGTTCTCGGCCCAGATCTTCCCGCCCTTGTGCTTCTCCTCGAGGCGCGGCTTGCGCACGAGGCGCAGGTCGTCCGTCGGCGCCGCGCCCACGTCGACCTGCGCCATGATCTCGGGCTGCAGGCCGACCATCGACGCGTAGTTGGACAAGAGCTCGTCGAACGTATCGGGCGCGCCAGGCAGGTTCGCCGCGGGCACAGGAATGCCGGAGTCGGGCGGGATCGGCGCGCCGCCGTCGGGCGCGAGGCGGAGGCCGTTGCCGCCGACGATGCGCAGCGGACGCGCCATCTGACCGTGGCAGTCGAGCGTGCCACACCGCTGCTCCATCACGTTCGACACGGGCGCGAAATCGCCGCCGTCGGCGCCGAACGGCGGACCGACGACGGTCTCGAACCCGGTGTCGACGGGCGAGCAGCCGATCGAGATCGCGAGCGGCATGGGCGCGCACAGGAAGATCGCCCGAAGGACCCAGAGCGTCGCTTTCGTCATGGGAAGTTCGCCGCGCCCGGGCACGTCGCCGCGTCCGGCTTGGTGAAGGGGACCGTCTTGTCCGTCGTCACGAACACCCAACCAGGCGACACCTGGCTGAGCTGCAAGAAGTGGCAGCCCGCGCACGAGCCTTGGCGGCTCACGCGGCTGTCCATCGAGAGGTGCGCGTGACGACTCGGCGTCGTCGGGAGATCGGCGTCGACGAACACGTCGAGCGGGAATTGAGGGTTGTACTGGTCCTGCGTGAGGAAGAAGTTGCCGACGCAGTTCGTCGTCGCCGTCATCGCGATCCCGGTCGTGTCGTAGAGCGTCACGGTCGCGTTCGGCGCCGGCACGGGCTCGTCCGTCGGCCCCGTCGCGGGGAACGCGAAGATGGTCCCCGCGATCGAGAACACGTCGCCAGCGCCGTAATAGTCGCTGTGGCAAAGCGTGCAGGGCTGTCCCGGCCGGTGGAACTCGCCCTGCGCCACGCCGGGCACCTCGTCGCCGAGCGCGGCGATCTCCGCGTCCGCCACGGGGTTGCCGCAGCCGGTGAGGGCGATCGCCGACAAGAAGAGCAGCGCGCGCGCGTTCATTCGAGCTCCACCTCGATGGTCGTCGAGCCGAGGAAGCCGACGCGCTCGAGGATGTAGAGCGCGTCGAAGAACTTGTCGTACGCGACGTCGCCGGTGACGGTCAGCGCGTAGTTCCGCGCGGCGCCGAACGCGTAGCGCACGCCGAAGCCGCCCGTGATGCCGATGAGCGGCGAGAGCTCGCGGTTGCCGGTGCGGATCGTCGGCACCACCACCGAGCCGTCCGGCTGCACGAGCCCTTCGTAGGCGAGCTGCCAGAAGCTCGCAGCCGTCTGCGCGTTGAACCGCGCCTGCGGCCACACGCGGAGGTCCTTCGTCACGTCGTAGAAATACTGCACGGAGGTCGTCGACGCCTTGATGCCCCAGCTGTCCGAGTAGACGCGCTCCTCGCCGCGGATCGTGCTCGACGAGAAGCGGTGCGCCAGCAACCCCGAGAGCGCGTACCGCTGACGGTTCGTAGGCAGCTGCTCGAGCGGCCTCACGGGCAGGCGCAGATCGTTCACCGAGTCGATCGCGAAGCCGACGGGCACCGAGAGCGCGACGTCGGGCGAGAAGAGCGGCACGTACCGATACGGCTTCGACGAGTCGCCGACCTCGAACACGCCCGTGAAGCTGACCGACAGGATGGTCGACTTGTTGAGCACGAACGTCGTCGATGCGTCGATCGCGTGGTCGACGATCACGTTCGAGTAGACCGAGAACGGCGTCCCCGCGACGCCGGCGACGTCGTAGCTCAGCTGATAGCCGAACTTCGGCGTGATGGTCTTGTTCGCGAGGTCGAGCGACACGGCCGCGCCGACGCTCGTCGCCACGTAGTCGGGCTCGTCGGACAGCGACGCGGAGCCGCTCACGTCCCAGTCGCCGAACTTCTTGTGGCCGTTGACCGCGGGCGCGTAGCGGGCCTCGCGCCAGCGCGGCGAGGCGCTCGCGACGACGTCGACCGACGCGGCCGTCACGACGTCGACGAGGAACGACGCGCCGACGCCCCAGCCGCCCGTCGGGCTCTCGACGTTGAAGAAGAACGTCGGCGACACGACGTCGACGTGATCGGTGTCGTGGTAGCCCGAGAGCTCGGAGCCGAGGCGCCAGTTGAGGTTCGAACCCTTTCCGGCGCCGCTGAGGCACTTCTGAAAGTCCTCACGCGTCTGCGCCGAGAGCATGCACTTCATGATCGCCGTGTCGCGACCCTTGAGGCCCTTCGGCAGGAGCTTGAGGTCGATCGTGACGGTCTCGCCCTCGTTCGCCTCGATGACCTGCTCGAACTCGAGGTCGACGCCGTCGACCTTGCCCTTCGCCGCGATGGTGCGCTGGCCGGGGTTCACCCAGATCTCGCCCTCGAGCTTGTCGTTCGCGATGGGCTGATCGTTCATCGTCACGACGAGGTCGGTCGCCTTCGCGGGGCGGTGCAGCACGACCTTCGGGATCTTGAACGTGAGCTCGGCGAGGCTCTGCTTCGCGCGCGACGCGGTGTCGCGCAGGCCCGCCTTGTCGCCCGTGTCGGCTACGATGCGATAGTCCGCGATCGCCTCGATCCAGAGGCCGCCGCGCTGCTCGCACGTCGCGGCGACGAAGCGCGTCGCGGCGCGGTTCTCGGCGGCGAGCGAGGCCTGCGCGTAGTCCGCGCAGTCGACCCACTCGCGCTCTTGCTGGCTCTTCAGCGCCTCGCCCCAGTAGAACGCCGCCTCGGCGCTGCGCCAGCCGCGCGGCGGTCGGCCGCCGCCCGAGAATTTCTTCTTCGGCCCGCGCGACTTCGCCGCCTTCTGTGCCTCGGCGCTGCCCGTGCCGCTCGACGCCGACGCGACGCCGCGCGCGTCGTTGAACGCCTTCTGCGCCTCGGGCGTCAGGTACTCGCCGAAGAGCGTCGCCGTCGGGTCGTCCTTCAGCGCGGAGGCGAACGCGTTCTTCGCCTCCTCGTCCTGCTTGAGCGCGGCGAGCACGGTGCCGATCGCGACGAACACCTTCGCGCGCACCTTCGGGCTGCACGTGCCGCCGGAGCACGCCTGCTGCGCGAGCTCGAGCTTCTCGAGCGCCTCGGCGTACTGCGCCTTCGTGTACTCGGCCTCGAGCACGCTCTGCACGAGCGCCTCGGCCTCGACGTCGTTCGACGCACCACGCGCGTCGCGCGAGAGGCCCACGCCGAGGACGACGACCACGAGCGCGGCGACGAGGACCCGAACCGCCGACGCCCAGCGCCACCCGCCCCTCGGCGCCTCGGAGTACCTCACGCGCGGCCCACTATATCGAAGTCACTCGAGCGCGCGCGCACCTAGCGCATCGGGACCGGAGGCGCGCCGAGCGCCCGCCGAGTCAGTTACAGCCGCAACCCGAGCCCGCGCCGGCGGAGCCGCCGATGGCGCCTTCGTGGATCGCGCGGACGTGCATCTCGCCGAAGGTCGCGCCGTCGGCGACGGCCATCGTCGGGTGCGCGAGCTTCGCGCGCTCGTACGGGGCGACGCTGCTGCAGCCGGCGCCGACGCCGAGGGCGACGACCATCACGAAGAGGCCCATGAGGCGGCTCGAGATCGTGTTCGCGCGGGTCGTGGTGCAGGTC
>DASYCF010001160.1:0-8467 GCA_036500365.1 Byssovorax sp. | reverse complement strand
GCCGCCTTCTTGCCGCCGAAGTCCATGCTCGCGGCGCCGCCGATGAGGCCGTGCGCGCCGTTGACGAAGCTCGAGAGCACGAGGAGGCACGTGCACGAGGCGAACGGCCCGGCGCCCGTGACGAGCATGAAGCCGAGCGCGAGCAGCACCACCGCCTCGCCCGCGAAGCCGATGAAGATGACCGGCGCGCGCCGGCCCCCGAACACGCGGTCGCTCATGCGCCCCAGGATCAGGCCGCCGGTGATGCCGAAGATCGCGATGCCCCAGGCGGCGATTTTGTACGGCAGAAACTCCGAGAGGTGCTTCGGGTCGGCGCCGAAGAGATCGACGAAGTGCTTCGGCCACCACGCGTCGACGACGCCGCGCCGGACGAAGCCGGTCATCATCGAGGCGAGCGCGATGATGCGCATGACGGGGCTCTTCAGCACCTTCGCGAGCACGGCGCGCACGTCCACGGGTCCGGCCGTCGCGTCGTCCGAGTCGTCGCCCGTGTCGAACGCGGGGAAGCCCGCGTCCTCCGGCGTGTTGCGCACGAAGAGGTAGTTGAGGACGAACATCACCGCGACGCAGCCCGCGGGGATCCAGAACGCGAACTGCCACGGGAGCTGCGCGAAGATCGCCGGCGCGCCGACGAACGCGAGCACGAGCCCGCCGCGGATCAAGATGCCGAAGATGCCCGAGAACGTGCCGCGCTCGAGGATGTGGAACCACGGCGTGTTGATCTTCACGATCGAGAGCGCGCCGAACGACTGGAAATAGAAGTTCACCGCCCAGACCAGGGTGAAGTAGCCAATGATCGTCCCGCTCGAGAGGCCCATCGCGTAGACGGCCGGCACGTCGAGGTGCGGCGGCTTCGCGGCGCTCCACGCGGCTGGCGTCGACACGAACAGGTAGCCGAGGCCGAAGAGCAGGTTGCACGCGATGGTGCCCGCGGCCCCGATGAGCAGCGCGCGGCGGCCGCCGATGCGATCGGCGAGCGGCCCGTTCAAGAACACGCTCACGCCGTAGACGAAGGCGGCGACGCCATCGATCACGCCGACGTCGGTGTTCGTCCACCCGAAGATGCGCGTGAGCTCCGGGTTCGCGGCGATGTAGTTGTACCGCGCCATGTAGAAGAACGCGTACATGGTCCCCGCGAGGATCCAGTTGATGCGCCTTCGGCTTGCGTAGCCCGCGGGGAGCGCGACGTCGGCGGCCATATGGGCGCGCGAGCATAGTGCAGAATCACGTCCTCTCGGCGGCGTCGCGGTGTACTACGCTCGCGCGATGCACGTCGCCGTGGTGGGAGGCGGTGTGCTCGGGAGCGTCCTCGCGTGGCGCCTCGCCGCGCGCGGACACTCGGTCGCGCTGGTGGAGCCGGTCGGCTTCGGCCACGCGGGCTCCGCGTCGGGCGACCGGACGCGGCTCGTGCGCGCGCTCTACGACGAGCCCTCGTTCGCCGCGTCCGGCCACGCGTCGCTCGCGCTGTTCCGCGCGTGGAGCCGCGAGCTCGGCGCGCCGCTGGTCGACCTCGACGGCGTCTTGTACCTGAACGACGAGGGCGGCGACGGCGCTGCCTTCGCGCGCTGGGTCGATCTCGGGGTCGCGAACGTGAAGCGGCTCGGCGGCGCGACGGAAGAGCTCACGCCGGCCGAGGTCGCGCGGCGCTGGCCGGCGATCGACACGCGCGGCCTCGCGCGCGCGGTGTTCGAGCCGAGCGCTGGGTTCGCGCGGGCGGCGCTCGCGACGCGCGCCTTCGCCGACGCGGCGATGGCGACGGGGCGGGTCGAGCGCGTGCCCGTCCGCGCGACCGCGGTGAAGACGCACGCCGGCGCGGCGAGCGGCGTCGCGTTCCAGGGCGGCTCGATCGAGGCCGAGCTCGTCGTCGTCGCCGCAGGCTCCGAGGGCGCCGCGCTCGTCGCGCCGATGACGGGCGATCTCGGGATCCGGCGGCTCCCGCACTGGACGGCGTACTTCCAGCTCGACGCAGCGGACGCCGCGGCGATGCGCGCGCCGAACGTGCCGTGCTGGGCCGACCTCGGGAACCTCCTCTACGGCTTCCCGGACGACGGCGAGGCGGGCTTCAAGGTCGCGTGGCACGCGCCGCGCTCGCGGCCGGCGACGGCGGATCCTCGTCAATCGACGGCCGCGCACGACGCGGCGCCCACGGCCGCCGACGTCGAGCGCCTGCGCCTCGCCGCCACGCGCCGCTTCCCTGCCCTCGCCCGCGCCCGCGCGACGTCGGTGTTCCCGTGCGCGTACGACGCGACGCCCGACGAGAGCTTCCGCGTCGGCCCGGTACCGGGCGTCGCGCGCCTCTGGTTCGTGGGCGGCCTGTCGGGCCACGGGTTCAAGCACGCGCCCGCGATCGGCGAGAGCATCGCGGCGCTGGCCTCGGGCGAAGAGCCCGTCGTCGACCTCACGCCGTTCGCCCTCGCGCCGCCCCCGAGCGCGCTGCCCTCGACGCGGAGGTGACGTCCTCCGGAGGCGCGAACGGCACTA
This sequence comes from Byssovorax sp., assembly GCA_036500365.1. Classification (GTDB taxonomy): domain Bacteria; phylum Myxococcota_A; class Polyangia; order Polyangiales; family Polyangiaceae; genus DASYCF01. The sequence goes on along the minus strand of DASYCF010001160.1, from coordinate 5,986 downwards.
GGCCGAACCCGTGAACGCGCCGTAATCCGCGTTCGGGCGCGTCCCTCTTGCGGGAGGAGAAGGCTTGGGGCACGACTCCCCACCATGGGTCGATCTCTCCCCGCGGTCGCGGCCTCGCTCGCGACCCTCGCGCTGTCCGTCGTCGCCTGCAAGAGCGCCGTCTACGCGCAGTACGACTACAAAAAGGAGTTCGACCCGCGGACGCACGAGTACCAGGTGGGCGTCGGCGACGCGCTCACGATCAACGTCTTCCACCAGACGGAGATGTCGGCCGGCGTCGTCGTCCGACAGGACGGCGTGGTCACGCTCCCGCTGGTCGGCGACGTCGTCGTCGCCGGCAAGACGCCCTCGCAGATCCGCGACGACATGCAGAAGCGCGTCGCGAAATACGTGAAGGACGAGGGCGCGATCGTCACCGTCGCCGTCGCGAGCTCGAACAGCTACCGCTTCGTCGTCGCGGGCAACGTCGGCCACCCGGGCTCGTTCGCGCAGCACTACTACGTCACCGTGTCCGAGGCGCTCGCGATGGCCGGCGGGCCGAGCCGCTTCGCCGGCGACGAGGTGCTCATCTACCGCGTCGCGCCGAGCGGACTCCGCACGATCCCCGTCAGCTACTCCGACGTCACGTCTGGTCACCACCCCGAGCAGGACCTCGCGCTCGTCTCGGGCGACACCATCTTCGTGCCCTGATTCGCCGTCGCGCGCGCTCACATGGCGATCCCGAAGAAGGCCGTCCTCGGCGCGCTGTGGAGTATTTCGACGGGCTACGGCGCGCGCGCCGTCACGCTCGGCACCTCGCTCCTGCTCGCGCGGTACCTCGCGCCCGCCGCGTACGGCGAGGTGATGCTCGCGACCGTGCTCGTCGCGACGGCGTCGACCGTCTCGTCGCTCGGGCTCGGCCAGTACGTCGTCGCGAAGCGCGCGCCCGCCGAGGTCGTCTCGCAGGCGACCGTCTGGTCCATCGTCCTCGCCGCGGCGGCGCTCGCCGTCGTCGTGCTCCTCCGCGTGCCGCTCTGCACGTTCTTCAACGCGGATCACGGCGCCGACTACCTCCCGTGGCTCGCGCTCGCGACGCTCGCCGATCGCGTCGTGTTCATGCCCGACCGCATCCTCTACCGCGACATGCGCTTCCGCACGGCGTCGCTCTCGCGCTCGGCGGGCGAGGTGGTCTACGGCGTCTCGACGGTCGTGTTCGCGGCGATGGGCTCGGGCGCGTGGAGCATCGTCTACGGCACGTTCCTGCGCTCCGGGCTCAAATTCGTGGTGCTCTGCTTCGCCGTGGACCGGCGCGAGTGGCTGTCGCTGCGGCGCCTCGACCCGGCGCAGACGCGCGACTTCGTGCGCTTCGGCTGGCCGATCACCATCGCGCAGCTGAGCGAGGTCGCCTCCCGCCGCTGGGACAACCTGCTCATGGGGCGGCTCTTCGGCCCCGGCGTCGCGGGCATGTACAACTACGCGTACAACCTCGCCGACATCCCGGCGACGCAGATCGGCGAGAGCATCGGCGACGTGCTCGTCCCCTCGTTCGCCGAGATGGACCGGCCGCGCCGCCGCGCCGCCCTCCTCCAGGCCATCACGCTCGTGACGTTCGTCGTGTGCCCGCTGGCCCTCGGCCTCGGCGCCGTCGCGCCGACGCTCGTGTCGAGCACGTTCGACGCGCGCTGGGCGCCGATGTGGCCCATGCTCGCCATCCTGAGCGTGCTGAGCGTCGTGCGGCCGGTCGCGTGGATCGTCGCGCCGTACCTCCAGGCGTACGACAAGCCCGAGGTGCAGATGCGCCTCGAGGTCGCGAAGACCGCGCTCTTGCTCGTCGCGTTCGTCGTGCTCGGGCACCTCGGCGGGCCGCTCTGGGCGTGTGCGGCGCCCGGCGTCGCGTTCACGTTCAACGCGCTCACGAACCTGTGGGTCGTCAAGCGCATGGAAGGCGTCCCCATCTCGAAGATGCTCCTGCCGCTCCTGCCGCCGCTCGTCGCCTGCGTGCCGATGGTCGGGGCCGTGCTCGCGATCCGGGCGGGGCTCGCGCACGTCGGGCCGCTGCCGCGGTTCACGGGGCTCGCCGCCGAGTGCGTCGGCGGCGGCGTCGTGTTCGTCGGCGCCGCGCTGCTCATCGCGAAATCCGCCTCGCGCGAGCTCATCGGCCTCCTGCGAAGCCGCCGCCACACCACGGCCGATGGTCCTGGTGGTGAAGGCGGCGCGTCGGAGCAGCCCGCGGCGTAGGCGCGCGTGAAAAACTGGACTACACCTGGTCCCAACCGCATGCACTGCCCGCCGCTGCGCGGCGGCCGCGAGACGACCCTGCCGTGAAGACGATGCCCCCGAGCCGCGGGCCGACGACGCCCGACCTGCTCGACGCAGGGATGCACCCCGCGCCGATCATCCGCGTCAAGGATGACTCGCAGCCGCCGTCGAGCGCCCCGGCGTGGCGCGCGTTCCTCGACATCAAGCTCGAGAACGGCCCGTCCGCGCGCCGCGTCCTCACCGAGTCGCAGGTCGTCATCGGCCGCGTGCCCGCGGTGCAGCTCGTGCTCGATCACCACACGGTCTCGCGCCGCCACGCCGAGATGGTGTGCGACCCGTTCGGCCGCTGGTGGATCCGCGACCTCGGCAGCACGAACGGCACGCTCGTGAACGACGAGCCCGTCTACGAGCGCGTGCTCAACCCGGGCGATCGCATCGCCATCGGCGACTACATGCTCACGTTCCACCTCGAGCCGCCGAGCAGCGGCCGGTCGACGCGCCTGCGCGGCCCCGTCGGCGTCGACGAGGACAGGCCCACGGCGATCCGCACGCTGCTCGACTTCGACCCGCCGCGCATCGCCGCCGAGCACCTCTTCACGCTGATGGAGCTCGGGCGGCGCCTGCTCACGATCGAGCAGCCCGGCGACCGCCTGCGCGCGCTCTGCCACCTGATGCTCCGCAAAGAGTTCCATGGGAACCTCGCGATGGTCGTGCGCGTCGCGGGCGGGGCGGCGACGATCATCTCCGGGCCGTTCGTGCCCGGCCCGGGCGACGTCGCGAACGCTTCGCACGCGAAGCCGTACATCTCGCGCCGCGTGATCACGTCGCTCGAGAGCACGCGCGAGCCGGTGCTCGCGGGCAACCTCAACAGCTCGGGCGAGGGCAAGCCGTCGCTCGAGCTCACGCTCTCGCGCGAGGTGATGGCGCTCTGGGTCGTCGCGTGCCCGGTGCACCTCGGCGAAGACGACCTCGACGCGCTGTACGTGACCTTGCCGCCCGAGTGCGGCAGCGTCGAGTGGCTGAGCCTGCTCGCGCTCGCGGCCGAGGTGTACCAGCAGAGCGAGGCCGCGTGGACCGCGCGGCAGCACGCGCTCGCGCACGCGGCGATCGAGCGCGAGCTCGAGATGGCGCGCCAGATCCAGCGGGGCCTCGTGCCCAAGGTGCCGACGTCGGGCGTGACCATCGGCGGCGGCCCCGTGCTCGATCTCGCGCTCGGCTTCGCGCCCTGCAAGTGGGTCGGCGGCGACTACGTCGACGTGGTGCCGCTCGCCGACGGGCGCCTCCTGTTCGCGGTCGCCGACGTGTGCGGCAAGGGCCTCCAGGCAGCGCTGGTCACGTCGAGCCTCCACACGATGGTGCGCGCGATGGCCGACTCGGGGCGGAGCCTCTGCGACCTCGTCGAGCGCGTGAACCGCCACCTCTGCGCGTGGCTCCCCGAGCACTCGTTCGTGACGATGGTCGCGCTCGCCCTCGATCCGAAGAAGGGCGAGGTCGAGTGCGTCAACGCCGGCCACCCGCCCGCGATCCTCGCGCGCGCCGGCGCCGAGCCGATCCTGCTCCAGTCGGCGATGAACCCCGCGCTCGGCATGGCCGACGTGCCGTTCGAGTCACAGAAGAGCCGGCTCACGCGCGACCAGGTGCTCCTGCTGTACACCGACGGGCTCACCGAGCTCGGCAACCCGAGCCACGAGATGCTCGGCCTCGAGCGCCTGATGGAAGGCTTCGCCGCGCTCGTGACGACGGCGGCCGGCGCGCCCGCGGCCAAGCTCGCGCTCGAGCTCGACGCGATGCTCGACGCCTTCCGCGGCGACGCGCTGCCCGAGGACGACCGCGCCTTCCTGCTCGCGCGCTTCGCGTAGCGCGGCTCAGCGCGCCTTGCGGGGGTCCTTCGTCTGCGGGTGCTCGTTGTAGTACGCGTCGAGGCTCTCGCGCGTGATGTCGCACACGACGACGCCGTCGCCCACGAGCTTCGCCTGACACCCGAGGCGGCTCGTCGCGCGGACGTCGAACGCCTTGTCGAGGATGTCTTCCTCTTCCTCTTCGGCGGGCGAGAGCAGCGCGCGGCCCTCGAGCACGTAGACGTGGCACGTCGAGCACGCGCACACGCCGCCGCACGCGTCGCCCTCGGGCGCGTCGATCAGCTTGGACGCGTCGCGGAGGGAAGCGCCGAGGGGCGCGTCGACCTCCCACTCCTTGCCGTGCGCGAGGAAGCGGACGCGGGGCATCAGGACCTCCTCGCGGCGTGCTCGCTCACGTGCTCGTCGACGCCGCGCGCCTTCGCGACGCCCTCCTCGACCGCGGCGACGTCCTTGCCCGCGATCGCCTTCGCGACGGCGCGATCCATGCGACGGCCGGCCCACGCGTGGGTCGCGCGGTCGAGCTCCTCGGTCGCGGAGGCGATCGCGGCGGCGCTGTCGCCGGCGAGCGCGCGCTCGAGCCCCGACACGGAGGCGTCGACGCGATCACGCTCGGCGGGCTCGAGGAGATCGGCGTCGGCGGCGACCGCCTTCTTCGTCGCCCGGAGCACCTGCTCGCCCTCGACCTTCGCGTCGACGAGCTTGCGCCGCGCGAAGTCCTCCTCGCCGTGGTCGAGCGCGGCGAGGAGCATGTCCTCGACCTCGGCGTCGCTCAGGCCGTAGCTCGGCTTCACCTCGACCTTCGACTCGACGCCGGTCGTGAGCTCCTTCGCCGTCACGGACAAGAGGCCGTCGGCGTCGACGCGGAAGGTGACCTCGAGCCGCGCCAGGCCCGCGGGCTTCGGCGGGATGCCCTTCAGCGCGAAGCGAGCGAGCGAGCGACAGTCGGCGGCGAGCTCGCGCTCGCCCTGCACGACGTGGAGATCGAAGCCCGTCTGGTCGTCGGCGTACGTCGTGAAGCTCTGCCGCGCGCCCGCGGGGATCGTCGTGTTGCGCGGCAGGATCTTCTCGACCGCGCCGCCCATCGTCTCGAGCCCGAGCGAGAGCGGCAGGACGTCGAGGAGCAGCACGTCGTCGCGCTTGCCCTCACCCGCGAGCAGGTCGGCCTGTACGGCGGCGCCGAGCGCGACGACCTCGTCCGGATCGATGTCGCCGAGCGGCTCCTTGCCGAAGAGCTTCGCGACGTACGCGCGCACGTACGGCACGCGCGTCGAGCCGCCGACGAGGATCACGCCGTCGAGCTCCGCGGCTGTGACGCCCGCGTCGCGCAGCGCGCGCCGACACGCGACGCCGGTGCGCTCGACGATCGGCGCGATCCGCGCGTCGAGCTCTGCCCGCGTGAGGGTGACGTGCTTCGCGCCGCCGGCGACGGGCACGTCGATGTCGACCTCGAGCGCGTCGGTCAGCGCGTGCTTCACGCGGCGCGCGGTGTCGAGCGCGAGGCGGACGACCTCGGGCGTGCGCGCCGGCGAGCCCATGAGCTCGAGGAGCCGCTCGGCGACTACGCGGTCCATGTCGTCGCCGCCGAGCGCGCTGTCGCCGCCGGTCGACTTCACCTGGAAGACGCCGTCGTCGAGCAACAGCACCGTGACGTCGAACGTGCCGCCGCCGAGATCGTACACGGCGAACGTTCCGTTCTTCTTCTTCTCGAGCCCGTACGCGAGCGCGGCTGCCGTCGGCTCGTTGAGCAGGCGAATGACGTCGAGCCCCGCGAGCCGGCCTGCGTCCTTCGTGGCCTGCCGCTGCGCGTCGTCGAAGTACGCAGGGACCGTGATCACGGCCGGGCCGAGCGTGCGCAGCTCGTCCTCCGCCGTCTGCCGGAGCGCGCGCAG
>DASYCF010001159.1:0-12505 GCA_036500365.1 Byssovorax sp. | reverse complement strand
GGCGACGGGAGCGACGACGACGTCCGGTTCATCGACGACCGTGGCGTCGACCACCACCAGCGTGACGACGACGACCGCGTCGACTTCGACTTCGACCTCGACAATGACTGCTTCGTCGTCCGCGTCGAGCACGTCCTCGGTCGGGGGCGGCGCGACGACGACCTCGAGCACGGGTGGCGGCGGCGCTGGCAACGGCGGCGCGGGCGCGTGCGGCGCCGACGGCGCATCGTGCGGGCCCGCGTCGTGCGCGAACGCGACGTTCACGCCCGAGGCCACGTGCCTCGGCGGTGTGTGCGTCGCCGGCCTCGCCGCGGCCTGCCCGCGCGGCCTCAACTGCGAGAGCGCGACCGCGTGCAAGCACGACTGCGTCGACTCGATGACCGACTGCGCCAACTATCCGATCACGCTGTGCGACGGCAACAGGTGCGTGGTCCACCCTCACTGACCGCGACCGCGAGCAGCGCTCCGACACCACGCCGCGCTCGCCGGCGGCGCTATCCTCGCCGCATGCCCAGCGTCGGATCGAAGCTCGTCGTCGTCGCTGCCCTCGTCGCGTTCGCGGGCTGCACGAACAGGACGACGGGCGCCGTCTTCATGGCGGGCGGCGCCGTGGGCGTCGTCGGCGGCGGCAGCATCCTCGCCGGCACGTGCGCGAGCGGCTGCAAGCCGGCCGGCGCCGCGGTCGGCGGCGTCAGCGCGGGCGTCGGCCTCACGCTGGCGCTGCTCGGCTACATGATCTACTCGGCGAAGGAGGGCCCGCCGTCGACGGACCCCGACCCTGCCGCGCTCGCGGCGCCGCCGCCCGAGCCGAAGTTCTCGCCGCCCCCGCCCTAACTAGAGGGGCCGGCGCCGACAGCGGCTCGGGGACCGCCCCGCAGCCAGCCGGTCGAGCGCTGCTTGGGGGCCCGCGGCCGGCCCCATCCTGGGACGGACCGCGCACGCGGTGGCAGAGCCTGGAATCGTCTCGGCGATGCGCGCTCGACCTTCCCGGCACCTCGGACCTGCTTGAAAAGCCAGTGATGCGCGAGCACCCGCCGAGGGTCGAACCGGCGAGGACGGCCGACGCACCCGTCGTCACCAGAGCTCGGCATACTCACATACGCTCAGCGATCCGATCATCCTACCAACCCAACTACGAGACTCCAACGGGCTACTTCGCGAGGAGGTAGAGCTTGCCGCCAGCGGACCAGACGATGGCCGTGTCATCGATGGCGAAGGCGCTCGACGGGTCTCCGAGCTCGGAGAAGAGCACGGTCGCGTCTCCGCCGGCCACAGGCGCCTTGGCGACCTCGTAGCGCTCATAATTGTCCCCGGTGATGTCGAGCCAGTAGACGTTCGTCGCGTCCACGGCCAGCGCTTGCATGAAAGGACGCGTGACGATGGTCGACGGCTCACCCCCCGTCGTCGGGACGCGCTGAATGGGGACGGGTCGATCTTGTAGATCCGATCGACTGTACCAATAGAGATAGCCATCTTGCTGCAGAAGGGCGCGCAGGCCCTCTGGCGCGTCGGCGAGGCTCTGCGTGTCTCCGCCTGCCTTCGGAACAGCGTAGATCGCGGGCTCGCCCGCGCAACCGTCCCCTTCGCCAGCACCAAAGCAAGGGTCCTCGCTGAAGTAGACGGTGGCGTCATCCGTGGCAATGAAATCAGCAGAGTGTGAAGACAAGACGACGACACCGCTGCCATCGAGATTCATGCGCGAGACCCCACGAGGAGAGTTCACGGTGCGAGAATAGAACAGCGCCGTGTCGTCGATCCCGAAGCTCAGCGAATTGCAAGAGTCGCCTATCCCGACAGGGCCGCCACCGAATACAGCCGTCCTATACATAGCGCCGATTGGATCGTTGGGTTCGCTGAAAATACTCCAATAAACCGTCGAGCCCTCCACGATCATAGCGAGGCTATTGTCGTTCTCACCGAGCATCGACCCACAAGGGACGATCGTCGTCTGCGCCCCCGTCGCGCGCGCGCGAAGCTCGCGATGCGTGCCTGGCCGCTACACGGCTGCCCTTGCACGGGCAGCAGCCCCATGCCGACATAGACGTTCGACGCGTCGAGAAAGAGCTGATTCGCGACGACGCTCTCCGAGAGGACGAACGGCATGCAGATACCCGCCGCGCACGCTCCGCCGAGGCACGAGTGACCTTGCGCCCCGCAGTTGCTCCCGTCCGAGCAGAACGGCCCAGTGCACGCGGGGGCGCCCCCGCCGGTTCCGCCCGCCGTGCCCGCGTTCGTGGAAGATGCCGTGGTGCTGCCGCCGGGAGGCTCTGGGGTAGCCTTTCCACCGGTGCTCTTCGAGCAACCGAAGGCGGTGAACCCGACGACGACGGCGGATGCGGAGATGCAAGCGAGGATGGCAATGATGCGCATGGTGCTCGTGCGTCAATGAAGGTCGATCGTGCGAGCGCGTACGCGAAGGTTCAGGAAGCCGCCTTGGCAGGGAACTCCCGCGTCATTCGTGGTCGAGGCGGGGGCGGCCCACATCGGATAGAGCACCCCGCCCGGCAGGCCGACGCTGGCCGGCCCGAAGTAGTCGCCCATCGTCGAGTTGATCGGCACGATGGCCGCAAATCCAGACGCCGAGTCGACGACGACGTGCTCGCGTCGTAGGCGCTGACCTCGTCGATCGAGCCGAGGTGCGCCGTCCAGCTCGCGTCCGGGAGCGAGCCGCCGCACTTGCCGTTGACGCAGCTGCCGCCGTCGCACGAGTAGCCGCAGTGGCCGCAGTTCGCGCTGCTGACGCTGATCTCCACGCAGTTGTCGCCGCACGCCGTGTAGCCGGGATCGCAGTGGCAGCGCTGCTGCGTGATGGTCGCGTCCGGGTTGTCGAGGATCCAGCAGTGCGCGTTCGCGACGCAGGTGCCCGACGCGTCCGCCGCCGCGTCGCACGTGTCGCCCACGTTCGAGAGCAGCGCCTGCTGCGCGACGCCGAGGCGCTGGTCGTCGCCGAGCCGCGTCGAACACGCCAGGAACGCGAAGGGGCAGGCGACGCCGAGCGCGACGCCGACGATCCAGACTGGCTTGAGGCCCCGCCTTCGTCGAAGCGTCGAGATCTGCATGTGAGCCCTCCAACAGGAGGATAGGCTCGAGCGGCGAACGCGTCCACGCGGCAGGACAATCGGAAGCGGGCGGTCGCGGGGCGCTCCGCTTCGCCCGCGCCTCAGCCGAGCTGGCCGAGCATCGTCTCGGCGTTCGACACGTCGAACTTGCCGGGCGCCTCGACGTTCAGCTGCTTCACGACGCCGTCGTCGACGAGCATCGAGAAGCGCTTCATCCGCAGCCCCATGCCGGCCTGGCCGAGGTCGAGCTCGAGGCCGAGCTTCTTCGTGAGCTCGGCGCTGCCGTCGCCGAGGAAGCGCACCTTGCCGATGCCCTTCTCGTCGCGGCCCCAGGCGGCCATCACGTAGCCGTCGTTGACCGAGACGCACCACACCTCGTCGACGCCCTTGGCCTTGAGCGCGTCGAGGTTCGTCACGTAGCCGGGCACGTGCTTGGCCGAGCACGTCGGCGTGTAGGCGCCGGGCAGGCCGAAGATCACGACCTTCTTGCCCTTCGTCGCCTCGGCGACGCTCACCTTGCCGGGCGAGACGGGGCACGCCTCGCCGAACTCGATCGACTCGTACAGCGTGGCGTCGGGGAGCTTGTGGCCGATCTCGATGGTCATGGTCATCTCCTTTCGGGAATCATCCGCTGAGCGTCAGCCCGCGATGCGCGCGATCTCTTCGTCGGAGATCTCGAAGTCGGCGTACACGCTCTGCACGTCGTCGTGGTCGTCGAGCGTGTCGAACAGGTTCATGCAGACCTCGGCGTCGCGGCCGGTGACCTGCTTCTTGTTCTTCGGCACGTAGCCGAGCGAGCTCGTGCTCACCGCGACCTTCGCGTCCTCGAGCGCCTTGAGCACGGGCTCGAGCGAGGCGGGCGCGGTCAGCACCTGCCACTCCTCGCCGAGGTCGGTGTAGTCGTCGGCCCCGGCGCCGACGGCGATCTCCATGAGCTGATCCTCGGTCGCGGCGTCCTTCGCGAGGATGATGATGCCCTTGCGCTCGAAGGCCCACTGCGCCGTGCCGCCCGCGCCCATCACGCCGTTGTTCTTCTCGAACACCTTGCGGATCTCGGCGACGGTGCGGTTCTTGTTGTCGGTCATCGCCTCGGCGAGGAAGAGCGTGCCGCCGGGGCCGGTGCCCTCGTAGACGATCTCCTCGTAGTTGACGCCCTCGATCTCGCCCGTGCCGCGCTGGATGGCGCGCTTGATCGTCTCGGCGGGCATCGCCTGCGCCTTCGCGTCGTTCACCGACTTGCGGAGGCGCGGGTTGTTGTTCAGATCACCGCCGCCGCCGACGCGCGCCGCGACCGTGATCTCCTTGATGAGCTTCGTGAAGAGCTTGCCGCGCTTCGCGTCGATCGCGCCCTTCTTCCGCTTGATCGTCGCCCATTTGCTGTGGCCGCTCATGTCCGTTGCTCCGAGGTGTCGGGGGGCCGCGCACCCTAGTCGGCTGCGTGCGCGCGCGCAACGCCCAGCGCGACGGACCGAGCGCAGCGAGGTCGGGGTTTGGGGCCGCCCGCGGGCCCATCGCAAATCGCCTATGTCGCGCCGGCGGGCTTCGCGAGCTTGATGGGCGCGGCGGGAGGGTCGAGGAGATCCGGGTTCGCGAGCGCGCGCTCGATCAAATACGACGCGACGACGCCCGCGTTGAAGGCGGCGCCGTAGTTCTGCGCCTCGCGCGAGCGCGACGGGATGGGCGAGTACGGCCGATCGGTCAGGCCCGAGATGAAGAGGAACGGCTGCGAGCCGCAGTACGAGCGCACGAGCCCGTGGCACGTGTCGAGCGAGGCGACGGCGTACGGCGTCGGCTGCGCGCCCTCGTGGAGCGTGCGGCGCTTGGCGCACACGTCCTTCGCGGTCGCGAGCGCCTCCTCCTCGGCGCGGCCGAGGTCCTCGATGCGGCCGACGTTCAGCGTGGTGACGGCGACCCAGTCCTTGCCGAAGAGGAGCGACGGGCGGTCGTGCGTGCGCTCGGGCGGGCGGACGAACTTCATCTCGATCTCGGCGCGCTGCACGAGGTCCCACACGATGCCGCGGCTCCACGCGGGCATGCCCTCGCTCCCGGGCGCGTCGCCGGCGAGGAGGCGCTTCACGAGGGCGAGCTTGTCGTCGATCGGCGCCTTCGCCGCGAGCAGGCGTTCGAAGTCGAGCGAGCGCTTCGTCGTGAACGCGCGGAAGATCGGCGCGACCTCCGGGCAGCCGACGATCGCGTCGAGGTCGAGGTCGGCGTCGCCGGCGCCGCGCGTGATGAACGTCGGCGAGTGGTTCATGACGGCCGAGCCGACGACGACGCTGCCGGCGTAGCGATCGGGCCACGGCGAGCCGCCGGTGGACACGCTGACGACGAGATCCCACTCGGGCCACAGCACGGTCTGCAGCGCGGCGACGCGCGCGCGCGCCGCGGACTTGTCGTCGGCCGAGACGATCTCGTCGAGGCACACGACGTCGACGCGGACGCCGGCGCACTCGACGCGGACGCGGCGACCGCGGCCGGGCAGCGGCGCGGGGTCGACGGGGAAGAACGCCGGGCGCGCGTGACGGCTCGAGAGCACGGTGACGAGGCCGTCGGCCTCGAACGCCTTGTCGCAGAGGACGACGACGCGCTTCACGTTCGATACCTTCGCGGCTCTCGCGCCGCTCGTCAACGCCGCGCCGGGCGCGCCGTGGTAGCTTCGGCGGCGATGGAGCCGCTCGAGGCGCTGGCCGCGCTCGCGCCGATCGCGACGGACGTGACGACGCTGCTCGTCCACCTCGCCGCGCCCAAGCTCCACGCGAAGCTGCCGGGCGCGCTGCCGAAGGACGCGTCGAGCGCGGGCGTCGTCGCGCTGTTCCGGCGCTTCGGCGAGGCGGCGTCGGCGTTCGACAAGAACGAGGGCATGCTCGAGGGCGCCGACCGCTTCGTCCGCGCCGCGCGCACCTTGGCGAAGGTCGCCGGCCACACGAGCGGCTGGGACCCGCGCACCGACGCGCCGCCCGACGCCATCGTCGATCTCGCGCGGGTCGCGCTGAAGCACCTCCGCGTGGCCGAGCCCGACGAGGGCTGGGACCGCTTCGAGGGACCGAAGCCCGCGGCCTGAACGTCACTGAAGATCGCGGACCTTGACGTCGATCGGCGGGGGCGGCCGATCGTCGATGTCCACCGACACCCCGCGCTCGCCGTCGGGCGTGAGCGCGACGAAGCGCAGCGAGCCGCCGTCGCCCGGGTGCTCGAAGCGAAAGCGTACGACGAGGCCGTCGCCGTCCGGGTGCACGTCGAGGATCTCGAGCCTGTCGGCCTTCGGTGGGTCGGTCGACCAGGAGACGTCGAGCACGGCCGGCCGCGAGAGCGTGAGCTCGAACAGGCCCTTCGCGCCCTTCACCGCGGCGACCTTCGCGATCGTGCGGATCGCGAGCGGGTAGTGCCGCGCGGGCACGGGCACCGGGTCGACGACGGGCGGCGCGGCGACGACGAGCTGCTGCTCCTCACCGCACCCGCCGAGCGCGGCCGCGGTCGCGGCGAGCGCGAGGAGGCGGCGCATGTGATCGAGCGTGCGCTCGCGCGGCGTCGGGTCGACGCGACTCCGCTGGCGCGGGTCTGGGTCGACGCGAGCGAGCCGGGCGACGGGCGGCGCGGGGAGGAGCTCGGGCATGAGCGGGAGCCGGCGCGGCGGTCGGCGCGCGCCGTCGTCGCCGCCGCTCATCGGAGCGCCCCGGCCGCCGTTCGCGCCGTCTGCAGGGGCGTCGCGCCCGAGTCACGCGCGCCGCGCGCGCGCTTCGGCAGAGGGGCGTCGCGTCCGACGCCGAGGCCCGCTTGCATCGCGTCCTCGAGCGCGTCGCAGCGCGCGCCGATCTCCGCCTCGACGCGCCGGAGGCCGGCCGCGACCTCGTCGATCAACGCGCCGTCGGCCGCGCGGGGCGCACCCCGCTCGACGTGATCGACGACGCGCTCGAACGCCGCCACACCGTCGAGCGCGAGCGCGCGCGTGAGCGCCTTGCCCTCGTCGAGCCAGCCGCGTCGAAACGCTCCGGGGTGGAAGTGCTTGGCGATCTCGACGTCGAACCGCACGCCCATCACGCGGTTCGCCAGCGCGTCCTCGGCGAAGTTGCGCGCGTGGAAGCACTGCATCGTGAGCTCGAAGATGCGGTCGACTTCGGGGGACGCGAGCGTGTAGTCCCACTGGAGGAAATCGCCCGTGCACCGCCCCTCGCCCTGCATCCGCTCGAGCAGCGGCGTCCCCGCGTAGAGCTCGACGCGCCCGAAGTTCGACGGATACTCGGCGGCGAAGCGCATGAACGCGAGGTTCGTGCGCAGGCTCTCGATCGTGGTGTCGGGATCGAAGACGAGCATGTTGAAGCACGTGTAGAGCTCGAGCGCGCGCACCACCTCGAACGCTTCGCGGTTCTCGCGCGCGGGCGACCAGCGGCGCAGCGTCTCGAGGCCCTGGTCGGCGTCGCTCTCGACGCCGACGTAGCAGCGGATGCACTGCAGGCGCTCCTTGAGCACGCGGAACACGGCGGGATCGACGTCGGTCGGGCGCGTCTTCACGACGGTCGCGAAGCGCGTGACGCCGCGCGCTTCGAGCGCGTCGGCCAGCGCGCCGAAGCGCTCGAGGTTTCGCCGGTGGCCGGGGACGAAGAAGTTGTCGTCGTGGAAGATGAAGATCTCGACGCCGCGCTCGCGCTGGAGGGCGGCCATCTCGTCGGCGACGGCGGCGACGTCGCGCACGCGGTAACGCTTGCCGGGCAGGCTCTGCTCGTGCCACGCGGCGATGCAGCAGAACGAGCAGTTCGCGTAGCAGCCGCGGCTCGCGACGAGCGGCGCGACCGCGTGCCCGAACGACGCGGCCGGCGCGCCGCGGCGATCCGGCCACGGGAGCGTCGCGAGGTCGGGGAGCGCGGGCTGCGCGGTCGAGAACGGCTCACCCGCGGCGTCGCGGAGCGCGAGCCCGGGGATGCGGCCGAGGTCGCCGCCGTCGACGAGCGCGCGCGTGAGGGCGACCATCGTCTCCTCGGCCTCTTGGCGAACGACGGAGTCGATCTCGGGGAAGGCGCGCAGGAGGTCGTGCGCGGCGAACGTCGCGAAGTGCCCGCCCATCGTGACGTGACCGCGGTAGCCGAGCTCGCGCAGCGCCGCGGCGAACGCGAGGAAGTCGCTCGCGCGCCACTGGAACGCGAGGGACACGCCGACGACGACGGGCGGCTCGGGCGCGGAGACGACGCGGGCGATCGCCGGCCCGAACTCGTGCTCGCGCGAGAACGGCAGGATCTCCGAGTCGAACCCCGCCGCCGTGAGCGACGACGCGAGGTAGCGGAGGCTGAGGTTCTCTTCGAGCTCCGGACCGACCAGCGCGACCCAAGGCATGCGCCACCCCCGCACGCTGGACGCGCGCGCGGACGACAACGGCTCATCCGGCGCGTCAGTAGCGGGCGACCTTCGCGTCGACGCTCGTCGACCACGCGTCGATGCCGCCGCGCAGGTTCGACACGTCCTTGAAGCCCATGGCGAGCGCGCGCTCCGCGGCTGCCTGGCTGCGGCCGCCGTGGTGACAGTGGAAGACGATCGGCGCGTCCTTCGGCAAGGCCTCGAGCGCGTCGGGCGTGAACGGGACGGCGCGCGCGATGACCGCGATGTTGCGCTCGCCGTCGGTGCGCACGTCGAAGAGGTGCAGCGGCGCGCCGCCGTCGAGCTTCGCGGCGAGCTCCTGCACGGTCATCTGCTTGACGGCCGCGGGCTGGCTCGGGTTCGTGATCCTGAAGCCGCCGCCCGCGCCCTCGACGAAGCTCACGGACGTCCCGTCGGCGAGGCGCGCCGTCTGCGCGTCCATCGCGACGACGACGCCGTTCACGGTGACCTCGACGTCGCCCGCCTGCTTCGGGCCGACCGAGAGGTCGTACTTGAAGCCGGGACCGATCTCGAAGCGCAGCACGTCGCCCGGCTCGAGGGCGGCCTTGACGGCTGCGGCGGCCGAGTCGCTCAGCTGGATCGAGGGCGCCTTCGCGGGCGCGGCGGGAGCCGCGGGAGCCGCGCTCGCGGCCGGCGCCTTCACGTCGCCGAGGAGCGCGCGGAGCTCGCCGTTCTGGCTCATCTCGCGCACGATGTCGCACCCGCCCACGAACTCGCCCTTCACGTAGAGCTGCGGGATCGTCGGCCACTCCGAGTACGCCTTGATCCCGTCGCGCAGCGCGGGATCGGTGAGGACGTTCACGTCCTTGAACGGCGCGCCGAGCCCGTCGAGGATCTGCACGACCTGCGACGAGAACCCGCACTGCGGGAAGCGGTGCGTGCCCTTCATGAACAGGACGACGTCGGACGAGCGCACGAGCTCGTCGATCTGGGCGCGGAGCGTGTCGGGGATGCTCATTTCGGCGGGAGCATAGTCCGGCGCCGCGCGGCCGCCGGTCGCTTTTTTTTTCGCGCTCGCTTGAACGCGTTCAAATCGTCGCTATCTCTCGTTTTGAACACGTTCAATCTAGCCGCGGCCGCGCGGCCCCCATCACCGACCGCGCCCGGCGTGGTCGAGTCAAGAGGCGTCATGGAACCGTCGTCGTCGCAGTACCTCGTCCACGTCTACGTCGCGTACGCGGGGGTGAGCCTCGGGCTCACCGTCTGGCTCGCGCGCACCCTCGCGAAGAACGGTGCCGTCTTCCTCGAGGGCGTCTTCGCCGACGAGCCGCGCATGGCGGAGGCCGTGAATCGGCTGCTCGTCGTCGGCTTCTACCTGGTGAACCTCGGCTATGCGTTCCTCATCATGAAGGCGAACGCGTCGGCGACCGCGGTCGAGGCGTTCGAGGTGCTCGCGGCCAAGCTCGGCCTCTTGCTGCTGTCGCTCGGCGCGATGCACTTCGCGAACATGTACGTGTTCCACCGCATCCGCCGGCGGGCGCGCGTCGCCGCGATGCCGCCGCCGGTCCTCCCGCAGATGTACGTCGCGCCGTACGCCGCGCCCAAGCAGACCGTCGGCGAGGCGATGGCCGGGGCGACGTGAACCGCGCGGCGCACGACGTGCGCGGGCTCACCGTGCTGTTCGACGCCAGCTGCCCGCTGTGCGTGCGATGCGCTCGGTGGCTCGCGCACGAGCCCGCGTACGTGCCGCTGACCACGCTCGCGGCGAGCTCGACCGAGGCGCGCGAGCGCTACGGCGCCGTGCCGTGGCTCGGCGAGGAGCTCGTCGTGGTGGCGGACGACGGCGCCGTCTGGGTCGGTCCCGCCGCGTTCCTCGTCGCGCTGTGGTCGCTCGTCGCCTACCGCGAGTGGTCGTATCGGCTGTCCGGAGATACGTTGTCCCGCGTGGCGGAGCGGTTCTTCGTATCGCTCTCGAGCCAGCGCCGCATGATCGCGGCCTTCCTCGAGCACGACGGGTGCGCCGACGGCGCGTGTCACCTCGGCGCGGAGGGGCACCCTTACCGATGAAGCGAGCGGGGAAATCAGGGGCGATGCGCGCTTCCGGCCGCGCGTCGCCCGGCCCCCGCGCGCCGAAGGAGCCGAAGGAGCCTAAGGAGGCCAAGGAGTCGACGCGCGAGCGCGTCCTCGACGCGGCGCTCGAGCTGTTCCACGCGCGCGGGTTCGACGCGACGACGATGCGCGACGTCGCCGCCGCGGCCGGTCTCTCGCTCGGAGCCGCGTACTATTACTTCGCGTCGAAGGAGGCGATCGTCCTCGCCTACTACGTGCGACAGGCCGACGCGCACGAGGCGCTCGTCGCCCGCGCCGAGGCCGCCGCGCGCGCGAGCGGCGCCCCGCTCGACCTCCGCGCGCGCCTCGCCGCGATCTTCCACGGCAAGCTCGACCTGTCGAAGAGGGACCGTCGGCTGTTCGGCGCCCTCTTCCGCAGCGTCGGCGCGCCCGAGGACGCGGCCTCGGTGTTCGGTCCGGCGACGCGCGACGTGCGCGAGCGATCCGTCGAGATGTTTCGCCGCGCGCTCGCCGACGCGCCGATCGACGACGCCGCGCGCGAGGTGGTGGCGTACGCGCTGTGGTCGCTCTTGCTCGCCGTGCTCCTTTACTTCATCCACGACGCGTCGCCGGGCGCTCGGCGCACGCGCGCGCTCGTCGACGACGCGCTCGATCTCGCGGCGAACGGCGTGCTCCTCGCGTCGACGCCGATGGCCGCGCCGCTGCTCGCGCACCTCGTCGCCGTGCTCGCGCGCGCAGGGCTCGTCGCCGCCGGCGCGAGGCCTTGAGCCCTCGGGGTCAGCTGCGCTCGAAAAATAGCCCTCCCCCCCGGACGCCCAGAAGCCCAGAAGCCCAGAAGGCGTCAAGCGCTACGGCCGGGCAGCGTCCGCGCCGCTGCCCGTGGACGTGGTGGCGGCGGACGTGGCGCGGGCGGCCTTCGGGAAGAAGCGCGGCAGCCACTTCTTGAGCGTAATCGGCACCATCGCGTCGTGTGGGCTCGGCGCGTTCGGCCGTACGAGCTCGAGCTCGCGGAGCACGCCCGGCGATGGCGGGTTCGCGCCCGCCGCGCGCAGGAAGTAGCGCCGAAAGTCCGTCGTCGGCCGGTTCGACCAGCTGATCTCCTGCCACGCCACGACGAGGCTCGTGTCCTTCGAGACGCGGTTCAGCGCGGTCGCGAGGTCGGTCTGCATGCAGACGTCGATCACGAGCCCCGCGAGGACGGTCGAGCGCTTCACGCCGAGCAGCGCCGACGCGATGCCGTTCTTCACGTTGCACCCGGCGCCCGAGTGCCCCGCGACGACCACGCGCCTGCGATCGATCCGCGCCGTCCCCGAGAGCGCGACGATCGTCCGGTCGATGAACGTGTCGAGATCGAACGCGGGCCAGCTCAGCACCGCGTTCGACATCGTGACGGCGTCGGTCGAGCTCGGTCCGGCGACGACGATGGGCGGGATCGCTCCCGCGTCGATCATGTCGGCCACGATGCGGCGCACGTCGCCCTCGGTGCCGCCGCCGATCCAGCGGTATTTGATGCGCTCGGTGTTCATGCCGGGGATGAAGACGAGGAGCGGCGTCGCCTCCTTCGCCGAGACGTCCTGGTGCACGAACGCGCGGCCCGACCACGCGCGATCCTTGTGCCCTGTCTCGGCGGCGTCGTACTCGAAGTCGACGGTCGCGCCGGGGAGCGGAGGGAGCGGCGGCGGCTTCTTGTCGGCGTGAGCGGCGGCGGGCGCGAGCGAGATCGCGGCGACGACGAGCGCGCGCAGGGCGACGCCCGCGGCGCTCAATTGCCCTTCTCTCGAGCCGCCTCGAGCGGCGCGTCCGGGTTCATCGGGATCGTCCGCTCGCGGTCGAACGCGTGCGTCGGATCGACGACCTTCACCTCTCCGAAATGGCTCAGCATGGAGCCGATCTTCGCGGCGTCTCCGGCGACGACGATGACCTCGTGGCCGTCGCGCACGAGCTCGCCCGCCTCGTGGTTCACGAGCGCCGGCGTGACGTCGGCGACCGCGCGGCGAAAGCCGTCGTTGTAATCGTCGGGCAGCCCGAGCGCGTCGAGGCGGACGAGCTCGTCGGCCACGGCGCCGATC
>DASYCF010001158.1:0-8424 GCA_036500365.1 Byssovorax sp. | reverse complement strand
GGCCTCGCCGTCTCGCCCGATCTCCGCGTCGCGTACGTGACCAGCGCGTGGTCGCACGCGCTCACTGCGGTCGAGCTCACGACGGGCAAGGTGCTGTGGTCCGTCGACACGGCGCGCGAGCCGCGCGGCGTGGTCGCGTCGGCGGACGGCAAGCGCGTGTACGTGACGCACCTCGTCGGCGCGGACATCACCGTGGTCGAGCTCGGCGACGGCGCGCCGAACGTCACGCGCG
This sequence comes from Byssovorax sp., assembly GCA_036500365.1. GTDB lineage: Bacteria > Myxococcota_A > Polyangia > Polyangiales > Polyangiaceae > DASYCF01. The sequence goes on along the minus strand of DASYCF010001158.1, from coordinate 8,192 downwards.
TCGCGCTCCCGGCGGACGCGCTGCGCACCCGCCTCCACGCGCACGCGAGCGCGTCGCTCGGCTACGCCGCGCTCCTGTCGCCCGACGGCGCGCGCCTCTTCGTCGCTCGACACGCGCTCGGCTCCGGCGGCGCGTGGCAGGGCAACCCCACGATCGACGTCTTCTCGACCGCGCTCGGCGAGCCGCTCGCGCCGTCACGCGGTCTTCCCGCGTTCGGCACGATCCCGAGCACGCTGCTCGACCTGCCGGATTGGGGCGTCGACGGCGCGGGCGCGCTGCCCATCGGCCCGAGCGCGGGTTGGGCGGTGCCGCGCGCCCTCGCGTACCGCAAGAAGACGGATCATCTGCTCGTCGCCTCCGAGGCCACCGCGGCGCTCGTCGAGCTCGACGCGCGCAGCGTCGCGCCGGGGCTCGTCGTGAACCGCACGTACGCGCTCGGCGGCGTCACCTCCACGGACCCGACCACGATCCAGATCCCGCCGGACTGCGGCGCGCCCACGGGCGTCGCGCTATCGGCGCAGGAGGACGTCGCGTGGGTGTATTGCCGCGCGACCGACAACCTCGTCGCCGTGCGGTTGACGCCGAACGGGGCGCGCGGCGTCCGCGCGGAGACCGAGGCGCGCGACGGCGTTCGCATGTTCACGGTGCGGTCGCCGTGGGGCCCGTTCGCGGTGGCCTCGCTCGTCGCGCCGCCCGCGCCCGGGGACGCGGAGGCGTCGGCGCTCGCCCTCGGCCGGAGGCTCTTCTACGACGCCACCGAGCCCGCCGTGAGCGGCGGCGCGAGCTGCGCGGGCTGCCACCCCGACGGCCGCGACGACGGCCACGTCTGGCGCGAGATGAAGAAATTCCCGTCGGACAAGCGTCCCACCTTCGTCTCCGGTCCGTCGATGGTGATCCCGGAGCAGCAGCGCGACGACGGCGTGGTCTACGGCGTCGCGCGGCAGACTCCGATGCTCGCCGGCCGAGTCGACGCGCACGGCCCCTATGGCTGGCACGCCGAGAGCCCCGACGTGATCGACCGCATCAAGCAGGGCTTCTCGCTTCATCGATGGACCGAGAGGCCGGCCGACGGCCTCACCAACAGGCGACGCGCCGAGCCGCTCGCGCTGTTCCTGCGCAAGGGCCTCGTGCCGCCGCCGCGGAGGGAGCGCGAGCTGACCGTGGAGGAGGCGGTCGGGAAGGCGATCTTCGACTCGCCCGAGGCGCGCTGCAGCACGTGCCACGCGCCGAAGACGGACTTCACCGATCGCAGCATGGTCGTCGTGCCGCTCCAGACTCCGCCGCTCTTCGACGAGGATCCGAACAAGCTCTTCCGCGTGCCGTCGCTCAAGTTCGTGGGTGGGACGGCGCCGTACTACCATGATGGAAGCGTCGCGACGCTCGAGGAGCTCGTCGCGAAGAACTACGATCGTATGGGCAAGACGACGCACCTCGACGAGCAGGCCAAGGCGGCCTTGGTCGCCTACCTGAAGACGCTGTGAGCATGCGCGCGAAGGCGATTGTCGCGCTCGCCTCGCTCGGGGCCGTGGCGCTCGGCGCGTCCCTCCGGGCAGGCGGCGAGGAGCCGAAGCCGCGCCACACCGACGAAGAGCTCGCGGCGCTCGAGCGCGAAGGCCCGAAGCCCGTCGCGTCGTCGCAGCAGCGCTTCGTGACGACGCCGGCAGCCGCGCCGCCGCCCGAGCCGTCGCCCGCGCCCTCGAAGGCGGAGTGGCTCTCCGCGCCGCCCGCGACCGACGTCCGCGTCACGGACCCGAACTGCGGCGCCCGGCGCATCCGGGAGTGGTATCGAATCGAGTGCCCGGACGCGTACGTGTCGAAGGTCACGGGTGCGACGCAGGGAGTGTCCGTCGGCGCGATGGAGACTCCCTATGTCGCGTGGGTGATCTTCCCCGCGCGCGTCGGCGATCGTCGCGTCTTCGTCATGATGGCGCAGTCGCGCTGGGGCATCGAGCCGGACGCCGTGGTGTCCGAGCAGTGGCTCCCCAGCGACGCGGCGCCGATCGTCACCGTGACGGGGATGATTTAGACCCGGCAGGCGCGCGATCGAGGGGCTCGGAGACGCGCTCACCGTGCCAGTAGTCGACCGCGGCGGTCGGGATCGGGAAGCTCATCCCGAGGGCGCGGATCCGCAGCTTGTCGCTGTCGGGATAGCCGCAGATCTCGTCGGGCAGGTCGGGCCCGATAGCGAGCATCTTGCAAGGCGCGTCGAACGGGTTCTCGAAGCAGTGCGCGACGCGCGTGCCCGCTGGAAAGCATACGTAGTCGCCGGCCTGCATCTCGTGACGGCCCTCGCCCGAGCGGAGGACGCAGCGTCCCTCGAGCACGTAGAAGTGCTCCTCCTCCTTCAGGTGCCAATGGAAGGGACAGCTCTGCGCGCCGGGCGGGATCGCCGTGAGGTTCACGCCGATGTGCTTCGCGCCGCCGAGGCGGCCGAGCGGCAGATCCTCGCTGGCGAAGCGGGCGCCTGCGCGGAACGCGTCGAGCGGATGCTCGGACGCGCGCACGGGCACGTTCGGCGTCGCCACGCGAGGCATGGGCTCATAGGCGGGGACGGAGGGCTCGGGCTCGGGATGGCTCGTCGTCATGCGCGATGCGTGAGCCGCGGAGGGCGCCGACGCAAGGGTCAACCGCGCCGCGAGGGCGGGGACGTGCGCCTGCGTGACGGCGGACCGCTCGTCCGCGTGGGGGCCTTCGTGAGCCGGAGCACGACGACGCTCTTCGCGATCGCCGTGAACGACGCGCCCGCGAGCGGCGCGCCCGGGACTGGCACGCTCGACGTGCGCGTGTCGACCACGACCGTCCACGCGGCGCCGCGGCCCTCCTTCGGCAGCGTGAAGGCGACGTCGGCGTCGCCCGCGTTGAGGAGCACGAGCAGCGTGGCGCCGCTCACGACCTCGCCGCGCGGACCGGGGTCGGGGATGCCGTCGCCGTCGAGCCGCATGGCGAGCGCGCGCGTCGTCGGCGCGGCCCAGTCCTCCGCGGTCAACCGCGCGCCGTCCGGCCCGAGCCACGTCACGTCTTCGGCCTTGCCCGAGCGCGATTTCGCGCCCGAGAAGAAGCTCCGCCTCCGCAGCACGGGCTCCGCGGCGCGCAGCGCGGAGAGCCCGGTCACGAACTCGAGCATGGCAGTCTGGGCGTCGTCGAGGTGGTAGTCGAGCCAGGTGAGCTCCGAGTCGTGGCAATAGGCGTTGTTGTTGCCGCGCTGCGTACGGCCCATCTCGTCGCCCGCGCAGATCATCGGCACGCCCTGCGAGAGCAGCAGCGTCGCGACGAGCGCCCGAGCCTTCCGCGCGCGCGCCTCGAGGATCGCCGGATCGTTCGTGGGACCCTCGACGCCGTGGTTCTCGCTGTCGTTCTGGTCGCTGCCGTCCCTGTTCTGCTCGCCGTTCGCCTCGTTGTGCTTCTTCGCGTAGCTCGTGAGGTCCGCGAGCGTGAAGCCGTCGTGCGCGACCACGAAGTTGACGCTCGCCGTCGGCGCGCGGCCGCTCGCGGCGTAGAGGTCGCTCGAGCCCGTGAGTCGATAGCCGATCTCGGCGGCCATGGGACGGCCGCTCCAGAAGCGGCGGACCGCGTCGCGATACTTGCCGTTCCACTCGGCCCAAGGCGCGGGGAAGCCGCCGACTTGATAGCCACCCTCCGCGACGTCCCACGGCTCGGCGACGAGCTTCACGCGCGCGAGCGATGGGTCCTGCCGCACGACGTCGAAGAACGCGCTGAATCGATCGAACGCGAGCGGCTCGCGCGCGAGCACGGTGGCGAGGTCGAAGCGGAAGCCGTCGACGTGCATCTCCTCGACCCAGTAGCGCAGGCTGTCGAGCACGAGCTGGAGCGCGGCAGGGTGGCGCGTGTCGACGCTGTTGCCGCAGCCGGTGAGGTCCTCGTACTTGCTGCGATCCGACGGCTCGAGTCGATAGTAAGCGCGGTTGTCGAGGCCGCGGAGCGACAGCGTGGGACCCTTCTCGTCGGCCTCGCACGTGTGGTTGTAGACGACGTCGAGGAGCACCTCGATCCCGGCTCGGTGGAGCGCGCGCACCATCTCCTTGAACTCGGTCACCTGCTCGCCGCGCTGGCCGGACGCCGCATAGGCGCCCTCGGGAGCGAAGAAGGCGAGCGTGTTGTAGCCCCAGTAGTTCACGAGCCCGCGCTGGACGAGCGCCTCGTCGTCGACCTTCGCGTGCACGGGCAGGAGCTCGATCGCCGTCACGCGGAGCCGCTTCAGGTGATCGATCGCGGCGTCGGTCGCGAGGCCGGCGTACGTGCCGCGGATGGCCTGCGGCACCGCGGGGTGGCGCGCGGTGAAGCCCTTCACGTGCGCCTCGTAGATGAGGGAGTCGGCCCACGGCACGCGCGGCGGCGCGTCACCGCGCCAGTCGAACGCGCCGTCGACGACGACGCATTTCGGCGCCACGCGGGCCGTGTCGCGCGCGTCGCGCTCGTTCGGATCGGCGCCTGGGTGCTTCGCGAGGGGACCGCGCCAGTCGACGCCGTTCGCGATCGCGCGCGCGTACGGATCGACGAGGAGCTTCGACTCGTCGAAGCGGTGACCGTCGCGCGGCGACCACGGTCCGCGCGCGCGGAGGCCATAGAGCTGGCCTTTTTTGAGTCCGGGCACGTACCCGTGGTAGACGTGCGCCGTCCGCTCGGAGAGCGCGAGTCGCGCGCGCGGCACGGCGTCGCCCGGCGCGTCGAAGAGGCACACGTCGACGCCGGTCGCCGCCTCCGAGAAGACGGCGAAGTTCACGCCGGCGCCGTCGAAGCGCGCGCCGAGCGGGTAGGGGACTCCAGGCCACGTGATCGCAGGCATCGAGGCACCGAGGGAGAACACGGCGTGACGCCGAAGTCGATCGGGAAGGACGCGCCGCGGTCTCGTCGCGGCGCTGCGCCGTCGCGGCCCGGGCGGAGGCGCGTCGCGGGCGTCACGATCCCGCTCTCTGCCCTGCGAACCGAGGAGGACTGGGGCATCGGCGAGATCCCCGCGCTGCCGCACCTCGCGGGTTGGCTGAAGGACGAAGCCGGCGTCGGGCTCATTCAGCTGCTCCCGTTCCAGGAGATCTCCGGCGCAGAGACGTCGCCGTACGCAGCGCTCTCGGCGTTCGCGATCGACCCGATGTACGTCGCCGCGTCCGCGCTCCCGGAGCTCTTCGGCGCACACGTCGAGGCGCTCGGGGTCGACGGCCTCGCGACGCTCGAGCGCGCGCGCGCCCGCGAAGGCGTCGACTACGGCGCGGTCCGCAGGATCAAGGAGCGCGCGCACGCGTTCGCGTTTCGTCGCTTCCTCGCCGAGGAGCTCGCCGCTGGCACCGCGCGCGCGCGGGATCTCCTCGCGTTCGTCGACGCCCGGCGTGCTTGGCTGCTCGACTACGCGCTCTTTCGCGCGCTGAAGGACGCGAACGGCGGCCGCGCGTGGTGGGACTGGCCCAAGGAGCTCCGCGAGCGTCGGCCCGCCGCGCTCGCCGCCGCGCGCGCCGAGCTCGCGCACGGCGTCCTCTTCTACGAGTACCTCCAGTGGAGCGCGCACGCGCAGTGGGCCGAGGCGCGCGCGGCGCTCCGCGCGATCGGCGTCGAGGTCATGGGCGATCTGCCGTTCATGGTGGGGCGCGACAGCGCCGACGTGTGGTCGCGGCAGCACGACTTCAAGCTCGACGGCGCCGTCGGCGCGCCGCCCGACGCGTTCAGCGACGAGGGCCAGGACTGGGATCTCCCGCCGTACGACTGGGCCGCGATGCGGGAGAACGACTTCGCGTGGCTCCGCGCGCGCGCGCGCCACATGGGCGAGCTCTTCGACCGCTTCCGCATCGATCACCTCGTCGGCTTCTTCCGCACGTACCAGCGCGATCGCGCGACCAAGCGCGGCGCGAACGGCAAGCTCGTGGCGGGCGTGTTCGATCCCGCGGCGCCGGACGAGCAGCTCGCCCACGGAGAGCGCGTCGTCCGCGCGATGCGCGACGCGGCGGCCGAGCACGGCGCGACGCTCGTCGCGGAGGACCTCGGCGCGGTGCCGGACTTCGTGCGCGCCGCGATCACCAAGCTCGGCGTCCCCGGCTATCGCGTGCTCATTTGGGAGAAAGACGGCGATCGCTTCCGTGATCCCGCGACGTACCCGGCGCTCTCGGTCGCCTGCTTCGGCACGCACGACACGGCGCCGGTCGTCACGTGGTGGGCGGGGCTCGGCGCGGCGGAGCGCGCGGCGCTGCTCGCGCTGCCGGCGATGAAGAGGCGCGGGGCGCTCCCGGCCACGTACTCGCCGGACGTGCAGGCCGCGCTCTTCGAGCTGCTCGCCGCGGCGCCGAGCGAGCTCGTGCTGTTCTTGTTCCAGGAGCTCGTCGGATCGAGCGCGCGGGTGAACACGCCGGGCACCACGGGTGACGCGAACTGGACTTACCGCCTGCCGCTCGAGCTCGCGCGCGTCCGAGAGCGGCCCGAGGTGCGCGAGCGGCTCGCGCGCGTGAAGGAGGCGCTCGTGAAGACGGCGCGCTCGCGGACCTGACTCAGAAGCGCAGCGTCGCCGTCGCCCCGGCCGCGCTCGCCGGACCGCCGGGCGCGAGCGTCAGCGCCGTCGGCGATTTCGGCGCGGTCACGAGCAAGACGACGCCGGTCGCGACGCCCGCGAGGCCCACGCCAAACGCCACGTCCGACACGAGCGCGAGCGTGCGCGCGGACGAGACGTCGGACAGACCTTGCGAGGAGCACGAGCTGCCGGTGCAGTCGCGTCCGCCGTAGGTCGTGAACGTGAGGATCCCGGTCACGCCGCCGACGAGGAGCCCGGCGACGCCGACGCCGCCGATCACGAACGCCGCCGTCCGACGCCCGGAGCTGCTCGGCGGCGGCGCGACGGGAGCGGCCGCCACGGCGACGGGCGGCGCGGCGATGTCGAGCTCGAGCGCGGGGAGATCGACGTCGCGGTGCTGGCCCGGGGCGAGCGTGACGTCGAGCTGCACGCGACGCATGCCCGTCGCCGTCGCGACGATCTGATGCGGCCCGGGATCGACCGGCTCGCGCGCGCCGATCGAGGTCTTCGCGCCGTCGCGGCGCAGGTCGAACCCGGGGGGCGCGACGGCCACGTGGATCGTGATCGTGGGAACGACCGCATCGAGGCGCGCCGCCCGGTCGCGCGCGAAGGCCTCGCGCTTGTCGCCCTTCTCGTGCGCGCGCGCGGCGGTCTGCGTGTACTCGGCCTGCGCCGTCGCGACGCGGCCCTGCTCCTCGTGACAGGACGCGAGGAGGCCGAGCGTGTCGATCGAAGGCTTGAGCCGATCGCTCGACGCGAGCAGATCGCAAGCCTTGTCGAAGGTCTTTTTGTCGTACAGGGCGCGCCCTTCTTCGAAGAGGCGCTTCGCCTCCGCCGCGTCGTCGGCGCGCGCCGGCGACGCGACGAGCAGCGCGACCAGCGCGGCGCTGGCACCTGCTGCGGCGGCGATCCCGACGCGCGTCACGGGCAGACCATGGGCGGCGTGCAATTGAAGCCGCCGCCGCCCGCCGCGTGCGTGAACGTGCAGGCGCCGCTGTCGCAGAACTCGAACCCCGAGCGCAGGCAGTCGGCGCTCGACTGGCACGTCCGGCAGTCGTTCGTGCCGTTGCACACGACGTCCTCCCCGCACGGCGCCTGGTCGCACGCGCCGTTCCCGTCGCACTCGTCGCTGAACCACGTGCTGGAAGCTGCATCGCAGTGCATGACGCACGGGTTGAACGCGTCGCCGAAGCCGGAGTCGATGGGCCCGCACGTGCCGGGCCGCGCGGTCGTGTGCTGCCCGTTGCACGTCATGCACTGCGCCGCGCAGTCCACGTCGCAGCAGAAGCCCTGCGAGCAGTGACCCGACGCGCACGTCGCCGGATCGTTGCACGCGGTGCCGTCGCCGAGGCCGCCGCTCAGCGTCGAAGTCGACGTCGTCGCGCCGCCGCCGGTCCCCGTCGCGACGGTGGACGTCGCGCCGCCGGCGCCGACGGCGGTCGTCTGCGGCGCGCCGCCCACGCCGCCTCCTCCGGTGCCCGTCGCGCTCGCGATCGGGTTCGTCGACGTGGAGCTCGACGGCGACGTGGTGCTCGACCCGGTGGCGGGCTGGCCCGTCACGCTCGACCCGTGCGCGGAGCCCGTGGTCGCGCCGCCGCCGATGCCGCCGCTCGACGACGCGTCGGACTCGCCGTGAAAGCCGTCCGAGATGCCGACGATCTGCGCGCACGCGCCCGTCGCGGCG
>DASYCF010001157.1:0-2086 GCA_036500365.1 Byssovorax sp. | reverse complement strand
CGCGCGCGTCCTCGACCTCGACCCCGCGTCCGACGGTTGACGACGGTTGACGACGGTTGACGACGGTTGACGACGGTTGACGCGTTCTGGCGGTGCAGAATCTCTCGCGCGCGTAATTACGTGCGTCACGTCGCAGCGCGTCGCTTGCAACCGTCTGGAGCCGCGAGCTAGGCTGGCCCGTTCGGGCGGCGGCGGTCGCGCGCCAGGGAGCACGGAGCACACGTGAGGATGGCCAGGCGACGCCGCTTCGACCTTCGGAAGACGCTGTTCATCCTTCCGAACCTCATCACGCTCTCGTCCATCTTCTGCGGGTTCGACGCCATCGTCACGTCGGCGACGGCGCAGGGCGAGACGGACTACTACCGCGCGGCGCTGCTCATCGTGTTCGCGATGTTCTTCGACACGCTCGACGGTCGCGTCGCGCGCATGACGAAGACGCAGAGCGCGTTCGGCCTGCAGATCGACTCGCTCGCCGACGTCGTGTCGTTCGGCGCCGCGCCGTCGACGCTCGTGTACATGTGGTCGCTGCAGCGCCTCGGGACGCCGGGGCTCGTCGCGTCGTTCGTGTTCACGGCGTGCGGCGCCGTCCGCCTCGCGCGGTTCAACGTGCTGTCGATGGGCGAGGCGGGCAAGCCGTCGAAGCCGTCGAAGTACATCGTCGGCCTGCCGATCCCTGGCGCCGCCGGCATCCTCGTGTCGATCGTCGTCGCCGACCACGCGGCGCTCGGCATGCTGGGCCGCGTCGAGTACGCGTGGGGCATCTTCGGCGTCACGCTCGGCCTCTCGGCGCTCATGGTCTCGACCGTGCGCTTCCGCTCCTTCAAGGACCTGAAGCTCAACCTGCGCACCGTGCTCCTCGTCGGCTTCGCGATCGGGTCGAGCGCCGTCATCTCGTCGCAGTTCAAGCCCGCGTTCGTGCTCGTGTGGCTGCTCGGCTTCTACGTGCTGCTCGGCATCTTCGAGTCGCTCTGGAACCTGCCTGGGCGGCTCCGCGAGCGCGCGCGCGAGGCGCAGCCGAGCCACAGCGAGCTCGACTCCTTCCGACCTTCGCACCCTCCCGACCGATGAAGAACCGCGTCTTCTTTCCCCAAGCGGCGCTCGACGCCTGGCTCGCCGACGACCGGGTCGAGCTCACGAACGACGAGCTCTGCATCAAGGCCGAGGGCCGCCGCTACCGCATCGTCGAGGCCGTGCGCGTCCTCCGCGAGGTGACCGGCACGCCCGACGGCAACGAGCTCATCGGCAAGGTGAAGTCGCGCGCCTTCATGAGCGAGCTCGGCGCCGAGCTGCTCGAGACGAGCATGATCCTCGGCGACAACGCCTACGACGTCGTGCCCGGCTTCGTCGGCGCGCCCGTCGGCAGCTTCGCCGAGCACAAGAAGACCGCGCCCGAGCACGGCCACCGCGGCGTGCTCACGAGCGACGAGGATCTGCTCGCGACGTTCATCACCCGAACTCCGTAGTCGACGAGCCTCGAGCCGCCGCCGCGTGTAGGCTTGGTGCCTATGCCCCGCCCGGGGTTCGAATCGGTCGTGCTCGTGACGGGGTTTCCGTCGCAGATGGCGCGGCGCATGGTCCGCGAGGTCTTGTCGCGCGAGCCGCGCGCGCGGCTGTCGGCCGTCGTCCTCTCCAAGTTCGCGGCGCAGGCCCGCGCCGCCGTCGCCGCGCTCGCGCCCGACCAGGCCGCGCGCGTCGAGCTCCTCGACGGCGACGCCGCGGCGATGGACCTCGGCCTCTCCGGCGCCGAGTACATGCGTCTCGCGCGCGAGGTCGACCGCATCCACCACGTCGCGTACGTGAGCTACCCCGGCGTCGACGCGCGCGTCGCGCAGGCCAACGTGCTCGCCGCCGCCGAGATCGTCGAGCTCGGCCGCACCGCGACGAACCTCCGCTGCCTCGTCTTCCACAGCACGGCGCAGGTCGCGGGGGATCGCTCGGGCGTCGTCTACGAGTCCGAGCTCGACGCAGGTCAGGGCTTCCGCAACGTCGTCGAGGAGACGCGCATGCGCGCGGAGTCGATCGCGCGCGTCGCGATGGCGCGCGTGCCGATCGCGATCGTCCGACCGACGGCGATCGTCGGCGACTC